>NZ_JBBMEI010000035.1:0-39118 GCF_040096655.1 Blautia intestinihominis
CCCCCCCCCCCCCCCCCCCCCCCCCCATACAGCCCACCGCGGCCACAGCGGTACGTTTCTCCCCTTTGACGAAAGGAGCAAAACCACATTATGAAAGCAGCAGTAGTAGTAGCAAACGAAGACGTACAGTATCAGGAAGTTGAAGAACCACAGGTATCCAAAGGCACAGTGAAGATCCGCGTCAGATACTCCGGCATCTGCGGCTCCGACATCCCGCGAGTATTGAACAACGGTGTTCATTTTTATCCTATAGTCCTCGGCCACGAATTCTCCGGCGACGTAGTAGAAGTCGGCGAAGGCGTAACCAAGGTTAAAGTAGGCGACCGCGTATCCGGCGCACCACTCCTCCCATGCATGAAATGCGACGACTGCCAGCAGGGAAACTTCTCTCTCTGCAAACACTACAGCTTCATCGGTTCCAGACAGCAGGGAAGCAACGCAGACTACGTAGTAGTTCCAGAGCAGAATGCAGTTCCATTTGACAAGAGCGTTTCCTACGAACAGGGCGCAATGTTCGAGCCTGCAACCGTAGCGATCCACGGTGTATTCCAGAACGACTATCACGGCGGCGAATACGTAGCAATCCTCGGCGGCGGTACTGTAGGAATGTTCACCATGCAGTGGACCAAGATCTTCGGTTCCAAGAAAGTAGTCGTATTCGACATCAGTGATGAACGTCTTGACCTTGCAAAACGTCTCGGTGCAGACGAAGTCATCAATACAAAAGAAGAAGGCTACATGGAAAAAGCAATGGCGATCACAGGCGGCAAAGGATACGGATTCGTATTTGAGACAGCAGGACAGGTTCCGACCATGCATATGGCATTCGAACTGGCTGCAAACAAAGCACACGTATGCTTCATCGGAACACCACATGAGAACCTGACCTTCACACCAAAACAGTGGGAAAACATGAACCGTAAAGAATTCAAACTGACAGGTTCCTGGATGTCCTACAGCGCACCGTTCCCGGGACGTGAATGGGATCTGACCGCACATTACTTTGCAACCGGTCAGCTGAAATTTGATCCGGGCTTCATCTACAAAAAGATCCCGATGAGCCAGGCTCAGGAAGCGTTCCAGTTATTCAAGACACCGGGACTTGTAAAAGGCAAAATTCTTTTATCAAACGAGGAAGAATAAATGATACTGACAGTGACATTAAATGCTGCGATCGATAAACGATATGTAGTAGATGATTATAAAGTAGGCGAAGTAAACCGCGTCCGGGAATGTTCTTACGTTCCCGGAGGCAAAGGTCTCAATGTATCCAAACCGGCCTCCATTTACGGAGCAGAAGTTGTAGCTACCGGATTTGTAGGCGGTCACGCGGGAAATTATATCGAAGATGCTCTCAAACCGTTTGGAATCAAAGGCGAGTTTTATCATGTAGATGCAGAGAGCAGATCCTGCATCAATATCTGGGATGAAGTCAATCATGTTCAGACAGAATTCCTGGAGCCGGGATTTACTCTGACAGAGGAAGATTTTACCGGTTTCGAAAAGAAATTCAAAGAACTGGTCAAAGACGCAGATGTGGTTTCCATGTCAGGAAGTGTGCCAAAAGGTCTTGACGGAACTGCCTATCAGCGACTGGTCAGAATTGCAAAGGAAGCAGGCAAACCAGTCATTCTCGACACCAGTGGCAAATTACTGGAAATGGGAATCGAAGCCTGCCCGACACTGATCAAACCGAACATTGATGAGATTCGTATGCTGACAGGCAAACACTGTGATGACATTCAAGACATTATTGATGCAGCAAAAGCGATCCACGCCAAAGGAGTGGAGATCGTAGCAGTCTCCCTCGGAGCAGATGGTTCCCTGGCAGTCAGTGATGAAGGAACTTACCGTGCGATCGTTCCGAAGATCGATGCAGTAAATACTGTAGGATGCGGGGATTCCATGATCGCAGGTTTTGCACTTGGATTAAGCGAGGGGCTTTCTCTGGAAGAAACATTAAGAAGAGCCAGCGCGATCTCAGCAGCGGCAGCAATGCGTGAGGAGACAGGATTCTTCGTGATGGAAGATATGGAGAAACTGTTACCACAGATTAAGATTGAAAAATTGTAACTAACGGCTACGAAAAACTTAAAAAAATATAAGAAAACGAAAACTATATAATTATCAATCAGGAGGAAACAAAAATGGCAGAATTTATCGATCCGGCAATCGTGCCGAAAGTAACACTTCCGTCAGGAGAAGAAGTTCCGTGTATGGGAATGGGAACCTTTGGTTCCGACCGTGTAAGCGCAGAAGACGTATCGGCAGCAGTTGCAGGAGCACTCCGCAGCGGATATCGTATGTTTGACTGTGCAGCATGCTATGGAAATGAACACCAGATCGGTGAAGTTTTCAAAGCAGCGATTGATGAGGGCGTTGTAGAAAGAAAAGACCTTTTCATCATGACAAAAGTATGGAATGACATGCACAGAAAAGTAGAAGAAGCCTGCACAAAGAGCATTCAGGATCTTCAGTGCGATTATGTGGATCTGTACTTCATCCACTGGCCATTCCCGAACTATCATGCACCATTCTGTGATGTAGATTCCAGAAATCCAGACTCCAGACCGTTCAGCGTTGAGGAATTTATGGATACATACCGCCAGTGCGAAGAGCTTGTAGAAAAAGGTAAGATCCGTTATATTGGTATTTCCAATATGACAATTCCGAAACTTGAGGCTGTTCTGCCGCTGATGAAGATCAAACCGGCAGCTTGCGAACTGGAACTTCATCCTTGCTTCCAGCAGCAGGAGCAGTATGATTATCTGGTTGCGCATAATATCCAGCCGGTTGGATATATGCCGCTTGGTTCCCCAAGACGTCCGGAAAGAGATATTTGTCCGGAGGATGTTGCGGATATGCAGACTCCTGAGATGCAGGAGATCGCGAAGGCGCATGGTGTGCATCCTGCACTTATTGCGTTGAAGTGGGCTCATCAGAGAGGGGAGATTTCTATTCCGTTTTCTGTGCATAACTATGTAAGTAACCTGAAATGTGTTACTGAGGATCCGCTTACGGATGAGGAGATGGCTAAGATTGGAACTCTGGAGAAAGGAAACCGTCTTGTTAAAGGACAGGTGTTCCTTTGGGAAGGGGCTAAGGATTGGCATGACTTGTGGGATGAAGAGGGATTTATTGTTAAATAATCCTCTTGTATCTCCTTTGAAAAAATGAAAACCCTTAGGGGGAGCATCTCAGAGTCTGCGAAGGCCGAAGCTCCCCCTAAGAACCCCCTTCTTGGCCACGCGCCCCCTGAAGGTCTCTGCTCCGTCCCTTCTAAACATCCCACAAATTCTACAATTCCCAAAACTCCCCACTTCAAAAATCATCTATTTTATGGTACAATTAAACGCTAGGAAAACTAGAACGTTATCACATAATTACAAAAATGGGGGAAGCAAATGTACCGAATATTGCTTGTAGATGACGAGATCCTCGTCAGGGATGCAATAAAAGAAAACATTGATTGGAAAAGCATGGACTGCGAGCTGGTGGGAGACTGCGAGAATGGGAAGCAGGCAGCGGAGTTTGTGCAGGAACATCCGGTTGATATCGTATTGACAGATATTCTTATGCCATACATGGACGGAATGGAACTCAGCCATTTCCTGCATGACAACTATCCGGATGTTGTGATCGTGGTGTTCAGTGGATTTGGCGAGTTTGAGTATGCGAAGAAGGCGATCCAGTACGGCGTCAGCGAGTACCTGCTCAAACCGGTAACCGCGATGGAACTGACCGGCGTCATTCAGAAAATGAAAGAAAAAGTAGATCAGATCCGCAAAGAAAAAAGAAAAATGGAATCACTTACAAGAACGTCCGAGAACTATCGTGCAAATGCACAGATCATTCGCTCCAAGACACTGGAAGCTCTTGTAAACTGTACCGTAGATATCCAGAAAAGCCTGGCTAAACTTGAAGAAATGGGAATCACACTTTCCGGCTGTGGATACCGCGTGGCAGTTTTTGATATCGACCTCTATTCCGGCATGTATCAGATCGATATGGAGAAACGCCAGGAGAGTGCACTCATGGCATTTGTCCTCTTTAATATCAGCGATGAGATCGTAACCCGCGAAAACGCCGGAATCGTTTATCAGGAAGGCAACAACCGCGTGTGCGTTCTCTTCCAGGAGAAATGGAGCCGTAATTTCAATGGAAGAATCAAGGAAATCTGCGGCGAGATCCAGGCAGAACTTCACAAAGTCATGGGAACCGAAGTCTCCATGGCAATCGGCAAATGGGTCAAAAACCTCGAAGAACTCAGCGCGTCTCACGATAATGCAGTCAGTGCCCTGCAGTACCGTTATCTGATAGGGGGGGGGAACCTCCTTATTGATATGGAAGAAAAACATCCGGTACAGGATATTGATCTCAGAGAATCGCTCGATAAATTTAAAGAAGCTTTGAAATCCGGTAGAAAATCCGAGATGGAAGAGAAATTATACTCCATTGAGGAAAAAATCAAACAGTCTCTCGCAGACAAGAGCCGTGCCTGCATGTACCTTCAGCAGATCATCAGGGCAGCAGATACCGCAGGGGAAGAAGTTTCCCCGGACATCCACAGGATCCGCGAAGAACGCTCCAACCTTCTTATCCAGGTAACAGAGCAGAAATCTTTTGTAAAGGCATGCGAGATCGTACATGAATATATCATGCAGGTCTACGATGCACTGACAGAACTGAATACCTCCAGCGGCGAACGCCAGGCAAGGATGGCGCTTGACTATATCCAGAAGAACTACATGGACCCGAACTTAAGCCTCAATGACATCTGCTCTTATCTGAACATCAGCACCAGTTATTTCAGCACCATATTTAAAGAAATGACAGGAGAGACTTTTACCGAAGTCCTGATCCGTACTCGCATGGACAAAGCCAAAGAACTCCTCGAGAACACTACGATGAAGAACTATGAGATCGCAGAGAGAGTCGGCTTTGCCGATGCACATTATTTCGGAATCTCATTTAAGAAGATGACAGGATGCACACCGACAGAATACGCAAGGGAGAACCGCCGATGAAAAAGAAAGGGCTTTCAACCATGATCGTAGGAAAGTTCAAGAGCATCCAGAGCGTTATTTTTGCGACGGTAGCTTTTCTGGTGCTCAGTGCGGTCGTGATCGTTACCGGTGTATCCATGAGATTTACAAACAATTCCATTTTTGAGAATTCCTCAGAGTATACCCATACGATCATCCAGCAGATGAACCAGAATATAGATTCCTACATAGATTACATGGAAAATATCGCCTATCTGATCTCAAGCAGTGAGGACGTTCAGGACTATCTTTTTGATGATGAGATCGATAATGAAGGAAGATACCGTATCCTGAACCAGTTTGAGACGATCCTGGACAGCCGGAGCGATATCCGAAATGTAGGCATCATAAGCAAAAACGGCAGAATGCTGATCAATGACGGCAAGAAATCCGTAAACAGCGATCTTGACTTAAATACCCAGGAATGGTATACCCAGGCGCTCGACAGTCCGGAAGGTCCGATGCTTACCTCTTCACATGTACAGCATATCATCAGCGGGGAGCGCCCGTGGGTGATCACCTTAAGCCGTGGTATCCGTGACCGCGAAGGCAGCGGGGAGAAAGAAGGCGTTTTCTTTATCGATCTGAATTACAGTGCGATCAGTGAACTGTGCGACCAGAGTACGGTAGGGACCAAGGGATACGCTTTTATCCTTGATGCCAGAGGAAATATCGTCTATCATCCACAGCAGCAGCAGCTCTACAATGAACTGCAGACAGAAAATATCAGCCTTATCATGGATACAGAGGATGATACCGTCCTGACAGGGACAGGCAGCAATGGAAAGCTGTATTCTATTTCACGCTCGGACAAAACCGGCTGGACCGTCGTAGACTGTACCAATGTCCGTGAACTTTTGAGCAAAAGCCGGCAGGCACAGAGCATTTATGTGCTTACCGCGGTGATCCTTGTCATCGTGGCGCTGCTTTTTTCCAGATTTATGGCAAGAAGTATCACGCTTCCGATCCAGAAACTCCGCGATTCCATGAAAAAAGTCCAGGAGGGCGATTTCAGCGTTTCGGATGTCGTCGTGGACTCTGATAATGAGATCGGAAGTCTCACGAAATCGTTTGATGTGATGACACACCGTATCCAGGAACTCATGGAGCAGAACGTCCATGAGCAGGAAGAGAAGCGAAAGAGCGAGCTCAAGGCACTCCAGTCCCAGATCAACCCGCATTTCCTGTATAATACACTGGACTCTATCATCTGGATGGCGGAGGGCAGGAAATACGAGGAAGTCGTGCTGATGACAGCATCACTTGCCAGACTTCTGCGCCAGAGTATCAGCAACGAGGACGAAGTGGTTCCGATCGCAAACGAAGTAGAATATGCCAAAGGCTACCTCACGATCCAGAAGATGCGTTACAAGGATAAACTGGAATTCCAGATCGATGTAGATCCGTCAATTTTGCATATTCCGCTGATCAAGCTTGTCCTTCAGCCGATCATCGAGAATGCAATCTATCACGGACTGAAGTACAAAGAAAGCAAAGGACTTCTTATTATAAAGGGATTCATGAAAGACGGAAATGCAGTCCTTCAGGTGATCGATGACGGTGTTGGCATGAGTGAGGAAACGCTGGCACATATTTACGACCGTCATAAGGTAAATTATCATTCCAACGGGGTCGGCGTTTATAATGTACAGAAACGTCTGAAACTTTATTATGGAGAGGATTACGGGATCACTTACGAGAGTGCAGAGGGCAAAGGAACGACTGCAACGATCACAATTCCGGGCAGACAGGAGGCAATACGATGAAAAAACACAAAAAATGGCTGAGCATCTGCCTGGTCGTCTGTCTGATTGCCGGCACTGGCGGGGCACTGTGGTACCGGCAGCACAAGATCGAAGAGAGGAGACTGTCCCTGATCTATATTCCCAAGGTCGTGGACGGGACAAACGATTTCTGGAAAGCACTGATCCTCGGAGCCAAAATGGCAGCAAAGGAATACAATGCAGATATCGACATTCTGGCACCGTCCGAGGAGAATGATGTGGAGGGACAGAATGAACTTCTGAAGGAAGCCATAGACAGGAAGCCGGACGCGATCCTTTTTTCTCCGTCCAGTTTCACGGAGTCAAATGGTCTTCTGAAAGAAGCGAAAGAAGATGGAATCCGGATCAGTTTTATTGACTCCTATACAGAAGAAGACATTCAGGATCTGACAGTGGCAACAGACAATCTGGAGGCAGGAGAGAAACTCGGCAAATTTGCAGCGACTCTTCTTGGACCAGACGATCAGATCGCGATCGTTGCACATGTCAAGGGCGTATCAACTGCAGTCGAGAGAGAAGAAGGCTTCCGCAAAGGGCTGGGGGATCTTGCAGATAACATCGTTGATGTGGTTTACTGTGATTCCCAGTATGAGAAATCACGTAAACTGACACTGGAACTGATGGAAAAATATCCAAATCTCAAGATGATCGCAGGAATGAATGAATATTCATCTGTTGGAGCAGCCCGGGCAGTCAAGGCAGCCGGAGCCAAGGAACGTATCCAGGTAGTCGGCGTGGACAGTTCCCAGGAAGCCGTCCAGCTTATGGAGAATGGCGTTTTTAAGGGTCTGGTTGTGCAAAAGGCTTTCAAAATGGGATATATGGGAGTCAAGGAAACTGTGCGCATGCTCCGGGGCAAGAGCTATGACAAGGATGTGAACTCAGGATGCGAACTGGTAACTCCGGACAATATGTACTCCAGTGAGATCGAGAAACTGCTGTTTCCGTTCAATACACTAAGGCTTTCCTGAGAAAAATAGTAAATAATCTATAAAAAAGGTTAAATATTTATGTACGAACCGTAAATATTTAACCTTTTTTTGGAAGATTTTCCATTACAATTGTGCACAATTAACGGTATTATATAGAAAACGCGAGATATGTGTAAACTTTTAAGGAGGGTGAAAAATTGGAAAAGCTCAAACAAAATCCAATCGTGAAAAAGCTCGGCCTGAACAGAATACTGCTTGTCTGTATTCTTGTTCTCATGTTCGTAGTCTTTAAAGTAGTTCTGGGAAGTAAGTTCCCTGTTGGAGACAGCATCAAATCTACTTTAAACTATGTATACTTCCTGGGCTTCTTATCACTGGGCGTTACATTTGTAATCGCAACCGGAGGAATCGATTTCTCCATCGGACCGGTAATGTTCTGTTGTGCACTGGTATCTGGTTACTGCATGACATCTTATGGTGTTCCTTGTGCAGCAGCAATGGTGATCTGTGTACTCATCGGTCTTGCATTTGGTATCTTTAATGGATGGCTGGTATCTTACCTGTCAGTTCCGGCATTTATCGTATCCATGGCATCCATGAACATCGCCAAAGGTATTGCTTCAGTCTTCACCAAGACACAGTCTGTAAGCTGGCCGTTGAGCAGTGACCAGACAAACGGATGGTTCCGTAACATTGTATCTTACAAAGGTTTCCCGGTAGGTCTGGTGATCTTCCTGGTAATGGCAGTTGTGTGTGGCATTGTTCTTTACAACACAAAACCTGGACGTTATATCCTCTGCCTTGGTTCCAACACAGAAGCGGTTCGTCTTTCCGGTGTTAATACCAAGAAATGGAACATGCTTGCTTATGTGATCTGTGGATTCCTGGTAGGAATCGCAGCACTGTTCTTTGTAGCTACATATACAACCGTTCAGCCAGGTTATGGCGATCAGTACAACAACGAAGCAATTGCTGGTTGTGTAATGGGTGGTACATCCATGGTTGGTGGACTTGCTTCCATCGGTGGTACTGTGATCGGTGTATTTATTATCTCTCTTCTTCAGCAGGGAATCATGGCATTTGGCCTTGGCAAAGGACAGCAGATGATCATCACAGGTATCATCGTAATCGTAGCTGTATATGCCGATGTTTCTGCAAGACGTAGAAAGAACTGATCGAAAGGGAGGATGAAACAATGGGTGACGTTATCTTAACAATGAAGGATATTGATAAGTCCTTTCCTGGAGTTCATGCCCTGGATCACGTTAACTTTGAAGTGAGACGCGGTGAAGTACATGCACTTATGGGAGAGAACGGTGCCGGTAAATCAACACTGATGAAGGTTCTTACCGGTATTTATCAGAAGGATTCCGGTTCTATCACATACAAGGGTCAGGAAGTTGCTTTCCATAATACCCGTGAAGCACAGGATGCCGGTATCGTAATCGTACATCAGGAATTAAACATGGTCGGAGACCTTACTGTTGCACAGAATATCTTCATCGGACGTGAGCCGAAGAAGGGAATCCGTGTAGACGACAAGAAGATGATCGAAGACTCCAAGAAATTATTCCAGGATCTGAACATCGAGATCGATCCAAGAGAAAAGATGAGCAACTTAACTGTTGGTAAACAGCAGATGTGTGAGATCGCCAAAGCAATCTCTCACAAAGCAGAGGTTATCATCTTTGATGAGCCGTCAGCAGCTCTTACCGAGAAAGAAATTGCTGACCTGTTCGTAATCATCCGTGATCTTCGCGAGAAGAATTACGGTATCGTATATATCTCACACCGTATGGATGAGATCAAGATGATCACAGACCGTGTAACTGTCATGCGAGATGGCGGCTATGTAGGAACTCTGATCACAAAAGACAGTACAAAAGAAGACATCATCAACATGATGGTTGGTCGTGTTATTTACGAAGATCCTAAGGAACACAGTATGGTTGCTCCGGATGCACCGGTTGTTCTTAAGGTAGAGCATCTGAATGCAGGAAAGATGGTTCAGGATGTAAGCTTCGAACTGAGAAAAGGTGAGATTCTTGGATTCTCCGGACTGATGGGTGCAGGACGTACTGAGACAGCGAGAGCACTGTTTGGAGCAGATCCGAAGCAGAGCGGTAAGATTTCCATTATGGACAAGCAGACCGGAAAGCTTCGTGAAGTAACAATCAATACACCGCAGGATGCTGTTAAATATGGTATCGGTTATCTGTCAGAGGACAGAAGAAGATATGGTGTTGTTGTACAGAAATCTGTAAACGAAAACACAACACTGGCTACAATGGAAGAATTCACAAACGGAATCTTCATCAACAAAGCAAAAGAGAAAAAAGTCAGTGAGAAATACATCAAAGAACTTGCTACCAAGACACCGAGTGGTGATCAGCTGGTTGTAAACCTTTCCGGTGGTAACCAGCAGAAAGTCGTAATCGCCAAATGGCTGACCAGAGACAGTGACATCCTGATCTTCGATGAGCCGACCAGAGGTATCGACGTTGGTGCCAAGAACGAAATCTACAAGTTAATGAGCAAACTGGCAGCAGAAGGCAAATCCATTATTATGATCTCTTCTGAAATGACAGAAATTCTCCGAATGAGTGACCGTATCATTATTATGTGTGAAGGTAAAGTGACAGGAGATATTGATATTTCTGAAGCAACACAGGAACACATCATGGATAAGGCTACAAGGAATATCAATTAAGGAGGAAAGTCATGACTAAGAAGAAAAAAAGTATTTTAAGTGATCAGAGATTTATTGTTTTGCTGGTTATTATTGCATTAAGTGCAATATTCTCCATTATGAGTAAGGAGTTCAGACAGTACACTACAATCTTAAGTATGCTCGATTTCTCCTACTATGATCTTCTGATGGCAATCGGTGTTACCTTCCCACTTATCACTGGAGGTGTAGACCTGTCAATCGGAACTGGTATGGTTTGTTACGCATTGATCGCTGGAACAATGGTAAGAAGCCACGGATGGCCGGTTGTAGCAGCTATGCTGCTCTGTCTGGTACTTGGTATCCTCGTTGGAGCACTGAATGGTGTTCTGATCGGAATCATGAACCTGCCGCCATTCCTTGCAACTCTTTGTACCTGTATGATCACCCGTGGTGCAGGTTCTCTCTGCAGCGCAACACCGTGGCCGGCACTTACCCAGGACGGTGGATGGTTCCATACAATCTTCAAGATTACTGTTGGTACAGGAAGAAGTGCTTCTCGTTATCCAATTGGTTTCCTGTGGATGGTATTTCTGGTTATCCTGATGGAATTCGTTCTGAACCATACAAAATTCGGACGTTATACTATCGCGATCGGATCTAACAAAGAAGCAGCAGCTCTTTCAGGAATCAACGTTAAATTTTACCATGTAATGGTATATGTAGTATGTGGTCTGTTTGTAGGTCTTGCAGCTATTGCTTATGCAGCAGTTACACCTACTGTACAGCCTGGTACCGGTGCCGGACTTGAGATGGATGCGATCGGCGGTGTATTCGTCGGTGGTGTTGCAGCAACCGGTGGTTACGGTTCCGTAATTGGTACATTTGTTGGTATCTTCGTTATCATGCTTCTGAAGACCGGTCTTCCATATGTCGGACTTCAGGCAAACTGGCAGCAGATCATCACAGGTCTTGTTCTTATCGTAGCAGTCCTGATCGATATCATCAAAGAAAAGAAAAAAGCAGCTATGTAAAGAAAAACTGCTTTGCAGTTTTTCTTTATCCAAACTAAGTATGTGGGGCGTCAGACTAATTCCTACTGACGTATCATAATAAAAAAACTATATAATGATTTATAAGGAGGAAGTAAGTTATGAATTTCAAGAAAGTGGTAGCATTAAGCATCTGTGCAGCAATGGTAGCAGGAATGTCTATGTCAACAGTTATGGCAGCTGATCTCCCGGATCAGTTCAAAGATCTGAAAGCAAACGAAGCATATGAATTCCCGATGATGGTTAAATCTTTCCAGTCTACCTACTGGGATGCAGCTCAGGAAGGTATGAAGAAAGCTGCTGAAGAACTTGGTGTTACTTACACACCACAGGGACCGAACAGTGAGTCCGATATCGCTGACCAGGTTAACATGATCAACACAGCAATCGCTTCCAACCCGAAAGGAATCGGTATTGCAGCATGCGATACATCTTCTGTTCTGGATGCACTGCAGACATGTGCTGACAAAGGAATCCCGGTTGTAACATTTGATACAGGTATCGCAGATGCTCCGGAAGGATCTGTAGTATGTGAAGTCTGCACAGACAACGCACAGGCTGGTGCAGAAGCAGCAACTCATATGTACGATGCGATCAAAGACGTAGTAGCTAATGCAGACGGACAGGTTGTTATCGGTGAAGTTAACCAGGATGCTACAGCTCAGAACATTCAGCAGCGTGGCGGCGGATTCATCGACAAAATGATCGAACTTCTTCAGGCTGACGGCAAAACAGTAGCAGTTGCAGGAAACGAATTCTATGTAAACGCAGCAAAAGGCGCTGATGCAACAGAAGCAGATGCAGACGTTGTTATCCAGGTTGCAGTTCCGGCACAGACAACTGTAGAGCTTTGCTCCAATGAAGCACAGGCTATCCTTTCCAAAGAAAACTGCATCGCTATCTTCGGTTCCAACCAGACAGCAGCAGAAGGTGTTCTTGCAGCTAACGCAAACCTGAACGTTCTTGGTTCTGACGCAGCAAACGGCGATGTTATCGGTGTTGGTTTCGACGCTGGTTCTATCATCAAAGCAGCAGTTCAGGACGGAACATTCCTCGGAGCAGTTACACAGTCTCCTCTGATGATGGGATACTATGCAATCTACGCTCTGACAGCAGCAGCAAACGGAGAAGAACTTGAAGACGTTCCTACAGATGGATACTGGTATGATTCCACAAACATGGACGACGAAGAGATCGCTCCGAACCTTTATGACTAATCTGAACGGTTAAAACGAATGCAAATTTCGAAAATGAGACTTTCACCTGCTTACAGGTGCAAAGTTTCATAAAGAAATTTATATGAGCGCAGCGAACACTGAGAAATCGTCAGATTCCGAAGTGTCATTCGCAAAAATCCCCGGAATTTCTTCCGGGGATTTTTTTGTAAGCATATAAATAAGAAGAGATAAAGCAAGTTCAATACAATTCCCTATACTCAGACGGCGTCATATGCTCCATCTTCTCGAAACTCCGCGTATAAGTCAACGCACTTTTGAATCCGACGGATGTTGCAATCGCTGAGATCGAGAGTTTGGAATAACTCAGGAGCTCCTTGGATTTATTGACCCGAAACTCCGTGACATACTGGTGGATCGTGATCCCTGTATGTTCCTTGAACAGCTTGCAGAAGTAATATTTCGAGAAACTGACACTGTTGCAGATCGCATCCACGCTCAGATCACCCTGATAATGGGTCTGGATGTACTTAAGTGCGGTATTTACAGCACTGTCCTGCACCGGTGTCTGTTTTTTGGCGTTCAGAATATTCTGTGACAGGATGTAAAGCTCCAGATAGATCTGATGGACCACGGAACTTGCATGCATCTGCGCCGACATAGGGTCTGACTTGTAATCGATCTCCGCAATCTCAAGAAAAAGATCCAGCATGCGGTTCAGCTTATTGACATGAAACGTACAGTCATGACGGCGGATATAATTATAGAATTGCTGTGCATGAGATCCTCCGATGACAAAGTACAGATATTCACGAGGTTTTCCGTAAGAGATCGGAAGTGAAAACGTCAGCGGGGTATTGCAGGCAGATACGATGATATCATGCTGATGCACCGGATGCTTTTCTTCGTTTTTCTTAAACTTCATGGTGCACAGGGAATAGACAAAAAGATAATCGGAATAATTGTTGTATGCTCCCCGGACAAATTTACGGTCATTGCAGTATCCGACTTCTTTAATATAGAAGGGAAGTGCTGTGATCTGGATATCCGTTTTGGGAACGGTGTCGAAATATTCTGTTGGCATAATATGCTTTGGCAGTCTCATAAAAATCCTCCCCGATCGTAATAACAGATTATTTCTATTATATCAGTAATGCGCAGGAAAAGTAAGAGGCAAAAAAACGCATGTCAAAAATACACGAAAACAGTCCAGAATACTGGAAATTTCTGTAAAAAGTGTACTTGGCAATATTGATAAAGGAAAACCTGAGATCATGACAAAATGCAGTAAAGATATTCAAAAGAAAAGGCATTTTTTGCTATAAAACATAAAAAAGTGCTAAAAACGAAATTTTTGATATCTGTAAAGCAATTTTATATATTGAAAAACCCTGTATTTTGTATAGAATCAGATACATAGAGAACGCACCGCAGTTCGAAAAACGAAGAAAGAAAGGGAGGAGTAAGACACAAAATGAGTGAGTATATCTTGGAACTGAAAGATGTAGTAAAAACATTTGGTGGAGTTAAAGCTCTGAATGGAGTTCACTTTCAGTTAAAAAGAGGCGAGATTCATGCTCTGATGGGAGAAAACGGAGCAGGTAAATCTACGTTCATTAAAGTCATTACCGGTGTACATCAGCCTGACAGTGGAATCATGCTTCTGGATGGTGAACAGGTAACATTAAGAAACACTATGGACTCGGCAAAACTTGGTATTGCAGCTATTTATCAGCATGTAACCGCATTCCCGGACCTGACTGTTACAGAGAACATCTTTATGGGAAGGGAAATTAAGAATAAATTTGGCTTCTATGACTGGAAGACAATGAGACAGCGTGCGAAGGAACTGATCGATCCGCTGAGTGCAGAAATCGACGTAAACAAACCAATGGGTAACTTATCTGTTGCAGAGCAGCAGCTGGTAGAGATCGCTAAGGCACTTTCCTGTGATGCGAGAATCCTGATCATGGATGAGCCTACCGCTTCTCTTACAAGAAATGAATGTCTTCAGTTATATCGTATCGCCAAAGACCTGAGAGATAAGGGAGTTTCCATTATCTTTATCACACACAGATTTGAAGATATGTATGAACTGGCTACCCGAGTTACCGTATTCCGTGACTCTACATATGTTGGTTCCTGGGACGTTGACAAGATCACAAACGCAGATCTGGTTAAAGCGATGGTTGGTCGTGAGCTGAATTCCATGTATCCGGAAAAAACAGCCAAGATCGGTGATGTGGTACTCGAAGTCGACAAGATCAGCAAAGAAGGATACTTCAAAGATATTTCTTTCAATGTACGTAAAGGTGAGATCCTTGCTCTTACCGGTCTGGTAGGTGCAGGACGTACAGAGGTTTGTGAGACTATTTACGGAATCATGCATCCGGACAGCGGAGAGATCCGTCTCGAAGGTAAGAAAGTAGATATCAAGAGCCCGATTGATGCTCTGAACCTTGGAATCGGTCTTCTTCCGGAAAACAGACAGACACAGGGTCTTGTCAATGAACTTCCGATTTACCAGAACGTATCTTCCGCATCCATGAAACAGTTCGTCAAAGGCGGACAGATGGATGTTGATAAAGAAATGGAAAATGCGATCACTCTGTGTAAGAAGATCCAGCTGAAAGCAAACGACATCACAGCACCGCCGTCATCACTGTCAGGTGGTAACCAGCAGAAAGTCGTTGTTGCCAAGATGCTGAGTTCTGATCAGAAAGTCCTGATTATGGATGAGCCGACAAAGGGTATCGACGTTGGTGCAAAATATTCTATTTATGAGATTATGAACGATCTGGCATGCAGAGGATATGGTATCATCATGGTATCTTCCGAAATGCCTGAGGTTCTTGGTGTTGCAGACAGAGTTGTCGTAATGAAGAGTGGTCGTGTGACCGGAGAGTTCAGCGAGATGGGTTCTGTAACTCAGGAAATGCTGCTTGAAGCATCTCTGAAAGAAAGAGAGGGGCATAAATAATGAAAAAGTTATTAAAATCCAGAAACACCGGATTGATCGTAGTTCTGATCATTTTGCTGGTGATCGCCCGCTTCCTTACACCGGGTATGTTTACCGCTTCATCTCTGATCAGTATGTTACAGAATAACACGATCTATGCACTCCTTGCGATTGCTGAAATGATGGTTATTCTTACAGGCGGTATCGATATTTCCATCGCTTCCCAGCTTGCATTTGTTGGTATTTCCTGTACTACACTTGCATGCAGCCATCCGGGAATCCCTGGAATCGTATGGGTATTATTCGCAATCGTTCTCGGCGGACTTTGCGGAGCCCTGAATGGTTTCCTTGTTGGATACCTTCATATGGTACCTATGATCTGTACTCTTGGTACCATGTACATTTTCCGTGGTCTTGCATTCGTAGTATCCGGCGGCCAGTGGTGGTTCGCTGCTCAGTACGAAGAGCTGAACGGATATCGTACTTTTGCGATTGGCCAGTTCCTTGGACTTCCGATCCTGCTCTGGATCACGATCGTCCTGATCGTTGTAGCTGGTCTGTTCCTTGGATATACTTCCGCAGGACGTAGAATCTATGCGATCGGTACTTCCCGCGAATCAGCAGCAGTTGCTGGTATCAAAGAGCCTAACGTAACATTTTATTCTTTCGTGATCTGTGGTGCAGTAACAGGTCTTGCTGGTATGCTTTATACTGCAAACTATGCAATTGGTTATTATGGAATGGCAGACGGTTTCGAGATGACCGCGATCGCTATCTGTGTTCTTGGTGGTGTATCCATCACCGGTGGTAAAGGACGTATGGATGGTGTTGCGATCGGTGCGCTGATCATGTCTGTAGTCACATATTTCATCAGTATGATTCCTGGTATGAGTGTATGGCAGAAAGCACTTCAGGGTGGAATTATCATCGTTGCCGTTGCAATTAACTACTTTACTGAGCAGTCCGCTAAGAGACAGGCTCTCAAAGAAAGGAGTGCGTTGATCTAATGCCAGGAAGTAATTATGACAGAGACCTCAGTGTCAAGGAAGGTTTCGTATTAAAGAAATTCCTTGTCAAATGGGAAATGATTCTCGTATATATCATGATTTTAATCAATGTACTGTTGGCAATCATCAAACCGGATCTTTATTTTACCCACGGTACAGTTCAGTCAATGATCAATGCAGGTCTGGATGTTTCTCCGCTTGTACTTGGTATGGTATTCATCCTTCTGCTTGGTGACATTGATGTATCAGTAGCAGCTCAGATGATTCTGGGTGGAATGGTAACAGGACTTCTGATGGACAAAGGACTTCCGTCACTGATCTGTGTTATCGCAGGAATTTTAGTTTGTATGATTTGCGGTGTTTTCAACGGATTCTGTGTTGCATTTCTTGAAATGCCGGCCGTTATCACAACAATTTCTACCTCTATGTTATTCAGAGGTATTGTAGAGATCGTCCTGGGTGAGAATTCCCTCAAGAATTTCCCATCCTGGTACAACAAGATTGGATGGATGAACATCGGTGGAATCATTCCGCTGAGTATGGTACTCTTCCTTATCATGGGTGCTATCTTCATCTTCGTTCTTCACAAATCACCATTTGGACGTAAAGTTTACATCGTTGGTAACAACCCGACATGTGCAAACTACTCTGGTATCAGCGTTAAGAAAGTCAAAATGGAAGTATTCATCCTTATGGGATTCATGGCTGGTATCGGTTCTATCTTCTTCGTAGGACGTATGGGTGGAGGTCTTTCCTCTTCCATGGGTACAGGATACGAAATGACAGCGATCGCCTGCGCCGTATTAGGTGGTGTTTCCACTAACGGTGGTAAAGGTAAGATGTGGGGACCGATCATCGCGACCTTCATCATGGCTTTCCTTACATACGCACTTGGACTTATGGGTATCGACCCGAACACCAAGAAGATCGTTATCGGTGTCATCCTTATCGTTACGATCCTGATCTCTACGATCAACAAACAGATGATCAAGGATATCAAGCTGAGACTGTTCTATCATAATAATAAGAACATTGAAGCAATCAATGACAGAACAGCAGCTGCTGTTAAAAATATGAAGAAACAGATCAAAGAACTTGAAAAAGGCAATGCATCTGACAAGGCAGCTCAGATCGAGAAACTCAATAAGAAGATCGAAGCAGCTCAGAAAGAATGTAAAGAGAAATCTGCTCAGTGGTGGGCAGAACAGCAGGAAAACGCAAAGAAAGCAAAAGAGCGTTTTAAATAATCTTACCTGTCTGAACTACAAAATATAAACACAAAGATGTTTATATATATAAAAAAAGGAGGAAGTGTTTCATGAAGAAAAATCTCAAAAAGGCAATGGCTATGGGCCTCGCAACAACAATGGCGCTGGCAGCTCCGGCAGCAGTTTCCGCAGCAGGTAACACATCAGATGTATCTGGTTCCCACGTATTTATGTTCAAATCCGTAGGTAACGCATTTGGTGTTATCATGTATGAAGGTTTCTCATCTTATATGGAGCAGGTTGGGGAAAACTGCACCGAGAAATCACCGGCTGAAACAACTGTAGCAGCTCAGGTACAGCTCATTGACGAAGCAATTACTCAGGGATGCAAATCCATCTCCATTTCTACAAATGGTGATACAGGATTTGATGAAGTATTTGCAAAAGCTCAGGAAAAGGGTGTTCCGATCGTATCCGTTGACTCTTCTGCATCTGCTGATTACCGTGTAACTCACAACAATCAGGCATCCACAGAAGATATCGGAGCTATGCAGGTTCGTGCAGCAGTTCTTCAGGTTCTTGGCGTAGCTTATGATCCGGAAGACGTAACAATGGAAAAAACTGTAGAGGCAGCTCTCGCTGATTACGACGGAGACGAGATCAGACTTGGTGTTCTTTCCGCTGGTATCGATACACCTGTACAGAATAGCTGGATCGCAGTTATGGAGCAGGAACTTCAGAAAGACATCTACAAAGGCAAAGTAAGCCCGGAACTCAACAAGAAATATGGTGATGACGAAGCAACAAAATCTACTACACAGGCTCAGGCATTCCTGGCTGAGAACAATGTAGATGCAATCATCTCCCCAACAACAGTTGGTATCGCAGCAGCAGGTGAAGTTCTTACACAGGCTAAATCTGATATCAAACTGACAGGTCTTGGACTTCCTTCAGAAATGAAGAACTACATGCCGGCTACAGCAGATGATGATGAGTTCTCATTTGTTTGCCCATACATGATGCTGTGGGATGTATCTCATCTTGGAGCTTCTACAGCAGCTATCCAGATGGCAGTTCAGAACGACGGATTCGATGGAGCCGAAGGATCAACTGTTGATATGGAAGCTTGGGGCGAATATGAAGCTGAGACATTCACCGCTGAAGACAATGGCGATGGTGGCACAGGCGTTCTCACAGGTCAGCCTTATGTATTCTACAAAGACAACATGGCAGAGTGGGTTGACAAACTTTAATCTGTATTGCAGTTCTGTTTAATAGAAAGAAAGTAGAAATGCGATAACGAAGGCGTTCGCCCGCGGGCGGACGCCTTTTCTTTTATACATACCAGGGACAACAGTGGCATATTTTCTGATAATGTATTATAATTGGGGAAGAGTTTGATCAACAGGAGGGAATATCTTGATTGAAGTTAGAAATCTTACAAAGAAATACGGAGATCATTTTGCCGTACAGGACATCAGTTTTTCACTTGAAAAAGGAAAGATCTATGGCCTGTTAGGACCAAATGGTGCCGGAAAATCAACTACAATGAATATAATGACCGGCTACATTGCCGCGACATCAGGGGAAGTCATTATTGAAGGACATGATATTTTTAAAGAAGCAGAAGAGGCCAAGAAACATATTGGATATCTTCCGGAAATTCCCCCGCTGTATATGGACATGACAGTCTGGGAGTATCTGTTCACAGTGGCAGATCTCAAGGGTGTTCCGAGATCAGAACGAAAATCCATGATCACGGATGCCATGGAAAAAGTGATGATAACCAATATGAAGGACCGACTGATCAAAAATCTTTCCAAAGGATATAAACAGAGAGTCGGAATTGCACAGACACTGATCGGAAATCCGGATATCATTATTCTTGATGAGCCTACCGTCGGACTGGATCCGAAGCAGATCATAGAGATCCGCACACTGATAAAGCAGCTGGGAGAAGATCACACCGTTCTGATAAGCTCGCATATTCTCTCTGAGATCGGAGCAGTGTGTGATCATGTAGTCATTATCAACAAGGGACATCTGGTAGTGAGTGACAGTACAGAAAATCTGGAAAAACTGTTTAAGGGACAGGATATCCTGTGTCTGAGTGCACAGGGAGAACTGGAAAAGATCCAGAATATCCTGCGTGAATTCCCGGCACTCAGTATCGCTAATATGAAAGAAGCAGAAGAAGCTGAGACATACAGGTTCCAGCTGAAAGTACAGGATCAGGCGGATTACAGAAAACAGTTATTCTTCCGTTTTGCAGAGGCAGGAATCCCGCTTCTTGAGATCAGCAGGGCAGGAATGTCGCTGGAAGACATCTTTCTTGAAATTACTGAGGAGGGAAGAGCATGATCGCTGTATGTAGAAAAGAATTAAGAAGTTATCGGATCTCAATGATCGGATATGTGTTTGTTGCATTTATGCTGGCAGTCGTAAGCCTGTATTTTGCCTATCAGAATCTGAATCTTGCTTCGCCGAGATTTGAACTGGTACTTCAGAATGTTCAGTTTATTTTTCTGGTATTTGTTCCAATCCTGACGATGCGTGTTCTGGCAGAGGAGAAAAAACAGAAAACAGACCAGTTATTACTTACATTGCCAATGACAGTAAAAGACATTGTGATCGGTAAATATCTGGCAGTTGTAGTTCTGTTTACCATTCCGATGCTGATCATCTGTATTTATCCTCTGATCCTTACTATGTTTGGTTCAGTAAACCTTCCGGCAGCATATTTTTCAATTCTTGGATTCTATCTCCTCGGATGTGCTAATATTGCAATTGGAGTATTTTTCTCATCGGTCACAGAAAATCCGGTGATCTCAGCGGTTATGACATTCGGAACTCTGCTGGTCTGCTATCTGATGAACACGATCGGCAAAATGGTTCCCAATACTGCAATCGCATCTGTGAGTGCATTTACGGTAGTGATCGTTCTTGTGATGGCCCTGGTCTATAATATGATCGGAAATCTCAAGGTCGTGATCGGGGCAGGCGTGCTTCTGGAAGTGGTACTCCAGGTAGTTTATTTTGCAAAAGCATCTCTTCTGGAAGGAAGCTTCCGCAAGGTTCTGTCTGTATTTTATATGAATGGAAGGCTGACAAATTTCTTTGACGGTATTCTGGATATATCCGCGATCGTGTACTATGTATCTGTTATTGTTTTCTTTTTGTTCCTGACAGTTCAGACGATTGCAAAAAGACGCTGGAACTAGGAGGTAGGGACGACATGAAGAATAAAGACAACAAACAGAACAGCAAAATTCTGATAAACGGCTCTTACAGTATTTTGCTTACCGTACTGCTTCTGGCAGGACTGATCATAGTGAATCTGATCGTGAATCATCTTCCGGTCAAAGTAACCCAGTTTGATTTCAGCAACGCAAAACTGTATACACTGACCGATACTACGACAGGAATACTCAAAAACCTGGATCAGGATGTGGAACTTTATTATATCTGTGAAGGAGGAAAAGAAGACGACACGATCCAGAAGCTTCTGGACCGTTATGAGTCTGCATCCTCCCACATTAAGGTAGAGCAGATCGATCCGGCACTGTATCCGGGATTTACTTCCAAATATACCCAGGAAGATGTTGCGAATAACAGTGTGATCGCGGTCAGCGGTGATGTGAGCAAGGTAGTGAATGCGGATTCCATGTATGTGGAGAGCATGAACTATAATACTTACAGTTATGTAAAGACCGGATTTGACGGCGAGGGAATGATAACAAGTGCTGTAGATTATGTGACAGCCAAAGACATCCCGAATCTGTATATCTTAAGCGGAAACGGTGAGACAGCACTTGGAAGTGCATTTGGAGATGTGATCTCCAAGGATAATGTAAATCCACTGACGCTGAATTTGATGACCACAGATAAGGTTCCGGATGATGCAGATGCAATTCTTATCAATACGCCAACGGTAGATTATTCTGAGGAAGAAGCACAGAAGATCATTGATTATCTGGAAGACGGAGGCAAAGCAATTATTTTCTCAAATTATACCGTAGAGGATATGCCGAATTTTGACTCCATCCTCGCAAATTATGGAGTTGAAAGAGAAAAAGGAATCATCCTGGAAGGCAGCTCTGATAAATATATGTCTTATCAGTACTGTCTGGTTCCGGATATCAGTTATTCGGCAATTACCGAAAATGTATATGGCAATGGTTCTGTTCTGGCACCGATGAGCCAGGGAATCCTTACTTCGGATTCACACAGAGATTCCATCACCTATCAGCCGCTTCTGACGACTTCTGATGCATCCTACAGCAAAGAAGATGTGGAAAACATGACAACCTCTGAGAAGGAAAAGGGAGATAAGAGCGGTCCGTTTACGATCGGTATGCTGATCCAGGAAGATACGAACAACGATGATGAGGCTGATACGGAGATTGTCTATTACAGTACAGGATATTTACTGGAATCCAATTATAATCAGGCTGTATCCGGAAGCAATGCACAGCTTCTCGGCGGAACTGTAAATTACCTCTGCAATGGAGAAAAAACTTCAGCAGCAGTACAGACCAAGAGCCTTCAGGTCAAATATCTGACACTGACAGACCGGGCAGCAAATATATGGACAGCGATCTGTGTATTTACACTTCCACTTCTGTTTATTATTGCAGGACTGGCAGTCTGGGCATCAAGGAGAAAGCGCTGATGGATGGAAAAAAAATAAAAAAACTGGTCATTGCACTGATCCTGGTCATCCTTGCAGGACTGGCCTATCTGTTTCTTCTGCGTTACTCAGATAAACAAAAAGAGGCAGAGAGCCAGAAAGAGCAGGAAGAGGCTGCGGCATCTGTTGTGTTTGAGACAGACACGGATGAAGTGAGCAGTATTTCTTTCAGCGGTGACGACGGGATACTGACCTTTGAAAAAAAGAATGACACCTGGATCTGTCCGGATGACTCTGTATTTCAGATGAATGAAAATAAGATCCAGAAGCTGCTTGCAGATATTTCTTCTGTGAGCTGTACCAGAGAGCTGGACGCAAGGGGGGACCTGGCGCAGTTCGGACTGGAAGAACCGGCAAATACGATTCAGATATCACTTTCTGACGGAACAGAGAAGGATTTGTATATCGGAGATAAGAATACGTCCACGCATGAACTGTACTTCCAGACAGAAGAAAAATCAGATAAGGTTTATATGACAAAAACTGCCTTTGACTCGGATTTCGCAGGTAAGCTGCAGGATTTTGCAGCCTATACAGATTTTCCGAAGGTAAAACCGGAAACGATGACAGAGTTTGATGTGGACAAGGCAGAAGATTCTTATGTCCTTATCATGACAGGGGATGACCAGTGTACGGTGGAGGATGAAGAGGGAGAAAGCCAGCTTGCAAATCTGAATCTGGTTGGCATGGTCCAGGATAATGTGTCCAATATTATCTGGTATCAGGATCTTGAATACAATTGTTCCGATTATGTAAAATATGGATTAGACGATCCGCAGATGGTACTCACCGTAAAATACAAAGACGGAGAAGAAGCAAAAGAGTTTGAGCTCTCCGTAGGCGATGAGGATGAAAACGGCAACTATTATGCAAGACTGAATGAACTTCCGGAGATTCATACGATTCGTGGAGAGTATCTGACAGACCTTCTGAAATCCAGTGCATCTTCTTACTGGAGCCTGACATACAGCTTTGTTTCGATTGGAGATCTTGATAAACTTGAAGTTACAAGAGAGGGTGCAACGCATGTGCTCAGAAAAGAAACACAGACGACAAAGGGTGGTCTGGAGTCAGTAAAATGGCTTGTAGATGAGCAGGAAGTGGATGAAAAATTATTTACAGATTTCTACTATGCATGTGTCAGTGTGACCGCCCAGGAACGTCTGGAGAGCGTGCCGGAAGAAACCGGGGATGAGGCTTTGAAGCTTGTATATACACTGACGGATGGTTCAAAGAAAGAAATTACATATTATGAAGAAGACCAGAATTTCTACACGGTCATCTATGAGGATGGCACAAAAGCAGCACATACAAATAAACTGTATGTAAAGACAATGACAGAGAAGCTGGACAGACTTCTGGAAGAATTAAAATAAAAAATCATATATAAAAAGAGGAGGTATGGCATGAAATACTTAATGGGGATTGACAATGGGGGTACTTTTTCAAAGGCAGCGCTCTTTGATGAAGACGGAAAGCAGATTTCTGTGGCCAGTGTACCGACTGTGACGATCACTCCGAAGCCAGGTTATACAGAAAGGGATATGGATGAACTCTGGGAGGTAAATGCACAGGCTGTACGTAATGCGATCGAGAAGAGTAATATCGATCCAAAGGACATTGCAGGGGTTTCTTTCTCAGGACATGGAAAAGGTCTGTACATGGTAGGCTATGATGGAAAGCCTTCCTATAACGGAATCATTTCTACGGATACAAGAGCCTGGGCACAGGTCAAAAGATGGCATGAGGATGGCACTGACAAAAAGGTTTATGAAAAAACCCTGCAGGACATTCTGGCAGTACAGCCGGTAAGCATCCTGGCATGGTTCAAAGAAAATATGCCGGAAGTCATTGAGAGAACACAGTATATCTTTGCAGTAAAAGATTATATCCGTTACATGCTGACAGGAGAGGCATACAGTGAATACACAGACTGTTCCGGATCAAATCTTGTCAATATGATCACACACGAACATGACCGTGAACTGATGAAGCTTTTTGATCTGGAAGAATGCTACGACAAGCTTCCGCCGCTTCGCAACGCTGCCGATATCTGTGGACATGTGACAAAAGAAGCGAGTGAGAAGACCGGTCTTCCGGAGGGAATCCCGGTAGCTGCAGGTATGTTTGATATCAACGCATGCGGAATCGCATCCGGACTTTCTGATGAAGAACAGATGTGTATGGTGGCCGGAACCTGGAGTATCAACGAGTATATTTCGAAAGAACCTGTGACAAACGGCACAGTTGCACTGAATTCTCTGTTCTGCATGCCGGGATATTATCTGATCGAGGAGAGCAGCCCGACATCTGCCGGAAATATGGAGTGGTTCATCCGCAATCTTATGAGTTATGAAAAAGCAGAAGCGAAAGAAAACGGAGGCTCCGTATACGATATCACCAATGAGTGGGTAGCTTCTACCGAGCCGCAGGACAACAATATCATCTTCCTTCCATTCCTGAACGGCTCCAACGAAGATCCACTGGCAAAGGGAACCTTTGTAGGCCTGACTGCTTACCATAATAAGAAACATATGCTTCGTGCAGTTTATGAGGGAATTGTTTTCTCCCATGTGACCCATGTCAACAAACTGCTGAGAAACCGTGAACGTCCGAAGAGTGTACGACTTTCCGGAGGCGCTGCAAATTCAGATGTATGGGTACAGATTTTTGCAGACGCACTTCAGCTTCCAATCGATGTGATCGAGGATAAGGAACTCGGCGCACAGGGTGCGGCGATGGCAGCCGGTATTGCAGCAGGAATCTACAAAGATTATCAGGATGCAATGAGACGTACAGTGAAGATCACCAAGACAATACAGCCAAGACCGGAATATGCAGATATCTACAAAGAAAAATATGCGGCATACCGTGCGGTGATTGACGGACTGAATGGTGCGTGGAAGTATTTCAGAAACTAGGAAAAGGAGAAACCACAGAATGAGTAAGGCATATGAGCTTGGACTGTATGAAAAGGCAATGCCGGGTACGCTGACATGGAAAGAACGACTGGAGGCGGCAAAGGCAGCAGGCTATGATTATGTTGAAATCAGTATTGATGCAACAGAAGAAAAAATCGCCCGGCTGGATATGGACAGAGAATCACGCCTGGAACTTGTAAAAACCATGTATGAGACCGGAATTCCGATCCGGACAATGTGTGTCAGTGCACTTACCAAATATGCGATCGGAAGCAGTGATGAAGCATGCTGTGCAAGAGGAATGGCGATCCTGGAAAAATCACTTCAGCTGGCAGATGATCTTGGAATCCGTGTTGTGATGATCCCGGGATATGATGTCTATTATGAGGAATCAACACTGGAGACAAAACACAGATTTCTTGAAAATCTGAGAAAGGCTGCAAGACTGGCAGAAAAGACCGGCGTGCTCATCGGACTTGAGACGATGGAAAATGAATTTATGAATACGGTTGAGAAAGCCATGAAATATGTAACACTGTGTGGCTCCAATTATCTTAAAGTCTATCCGGATATCGGAAATCTCACTAATGCAGCGGTTCTTTACAAGTCAGATGTACTGGAGGATATGGAACTGGGCAGAGGAAATCTGACTTCTCTTCATCTTAAGGAGACTGTCCCTGGAAAATTCAGAGAAATTCCGTATGGAACCGGACATGTGGATTTTGAGGCGGCAATAAAGAAGGCCTGGGATCTGGGAGTACGTAGATTTGTGACGGAATTCTGGTACACAGGAAATCCGGAATGGAAAAAAGATCTTAATGCTGCAGTAAAAATGATGTGTCCGATACTGGATGCTCAGAAATAAAATTCAGGAGGAAAGAACAATGTTAGAAAAATTAAAAGAAGAAGTTTACAAAGCAAATATGGACCTGCCGAAATATGGGCTGGTGACATTTACCTGGGGAAATGTCAGTGGCATCGACCGTGAGAAAGGACTTTTTGTAATTAAACCAAGCGGTGTGGATTACGATAAGCTCAAACCGGAAGATATGGTTGTTGTTGACCTTCAGGGAAATAAAGTAGAAGGCGAATACAATCCGTCCTCTGACACCGCAACACATGTTGTACTGTACAATGCATTTCCGAACATCGGTGGAATCGTACATACACATTCTTCCTGGGCAACAAGCTGGGCACAGGCAGGAAGAGGCATTCCATGCTATGGAACCACACATGCAGACTACATCTATGGAGAAGTACCTTGTGTGCGAAACCTCACAAAAGAAGAAATCGACGAGGCATATGAGAAAAATACAGGAGTGCTGATTGCTGATTACTTTAAGGACAAAGATTACGAGGCAGTTCCTGCAGTACTCTGCAAAAACCACGGACCATTCACCTGGGGCAAAGATGCTCATGAGGCAGTACATAATGCAGTTGTACTTGAGGAAGTTGCCAAAATGGCATCTCGCTGTGAACTTATCAATCCGCAGGTAAAACCGGCACCACAGGAACTTCAGGATAAACATTATTACAGAAAGCACGGCGCAAACGCTTATTACGGGCAGATTGTAAAATAACAATTGCAAATAAAGACACTTTTTTAAACAAACAAGGTTCTTCACACTTGAAGAACCTTGTTGTATTATGTTATTATTAAGAAGAAAACGAGAAGGGATATACAGCAGTTTGCACAAAGAAATTTGCTGTATAAAAGAAAAACATTTAGGAGGTTTTTACAATGACTAAGTATTACGCAGCAGTAGACATGGGAGCATCCAGTGGACGTCTGATCCTTGGACACATGGAGAATGGCAGAATGGAGCTCGAGGAGATTCATCGTTTTGAGAATGGTATGGTCAAGAAGGATGGAGAACTCTGCTGGGAATTTGACCGTATTTTCAAAGAAATCGTTGCAGGTCTCAAGAAATGTAAAGAGATTGGCAAGATTCCGGTAAGCATGGGCGTTGATACCTGGGGTGTTGACTTCGTTCTTCTTGATAAAGATGACAAGGTACTTGGTAACACAGTTGGATACCGTGACCATCGTACAGAGGGAATGGATGAGGAAGTTTACAAGTTAATTCCGGTTGAAGAACTGTATGCAAGAACAGGTATCCAGAAAGCTATTTACAATACGATATACCAGCTGATGGCAGTTAAGACAAAACATCCGGAATATCTGGAGCAGGCAGAAACTCTTCTTCATGTACCGGATTACTTCCACTTCCTTCTGACAGGACAGAAGACCTGTGAGTACACAGAGGCTACAACAGGCCAGATGGTAAATGCACAGACAAAAGACTGGGATTATGAGATCATCGACAAACTGGGATATCCGAGAAGAATTTTCCAGAAACTGATCATGCCTGGCACAAGTGTAGGACATCTGACAGAAGAACTTCAGAAAGAAGTCGGCTTTGACGTAGAAGTTGTCGCACCGGCAACACATGATACAGGATCCGCAGTCCTTGCAGTACCGGCAAACGATGATGATTTTATCTATATCAGTTCCGGAACATGGTCCCTGATGGGAATCGAAAGAAAAACTCCGGACTGTTCACCAAAGAGCTGCGAACTGAACTTCACAAACGAGGGTGGATATGCAGGACGCTTCCGTTATATCAAGAACATCATGGGTCTGTGGATGATCCAGTCTGTTCGTCATGAAGTAAATGACAAGTACAGTTTTGCAGAGATCTGTGCTATGGCAGAAGAAGCAAAGGATTTTCCATCCAGAGTAGATGCAAATGACGAGTGTTTCCTTTCTCCGGAAAATATGACAGAAGAAGTAAAGGACTACTGCCGCAGAACAGGACAGCAGGTTCCGGAGACAATGGGTGAGATTGCAACTGTTATTTACACCAGTCTTGCTGAGTGCTATGCAAAAGCAGCAAAAGAACTGGAAGAACTTACAGGAAGAACTTACAGCCGTATCCATGTAGTTGGTGGTGGTTCCAATGCGGGATATCTGAATGAACTTACAGCAAAGGCAACAGGTAAAGAAGTTCATGCAGGTCCTGGAGAAGCAACTGCGATCGGAAATATCACTGCACAGATGATCAAGGAAGGCGAATTTAAATCTGTTGAAGAGGCTCGTACAACCATTCATGAGTCTTTCGGAATCAAGATTTTCAAAGCCTGAGAGATTATAGCTGGAGACTTTTTACCCAATCATCCTGTTATTGAGCTATATGCACCTGGAATAAGGTGAGTATATACATTAATAAAATAAATTGGAGGTTTTATTATGTTAGTAAACACAAAAGCAAGAGTCGGCGTATTTTCTATTGCTTTAGGAGCATACCTGCCTCAGTTCCCGTCACTGGTACCTGAGTTTGAAGCTCAGTATGAGGCATTCAAAAAAACAATCCCTGATACAGTAGAGATCATCGATGGAGGAATGGTAACAACAAAAGAGCAGTCTATGGAAGCCGGAGATAAATTCCGTGCTGCAGACGTTGATATCGTATTTCTTCAGATGCTGACCTATGCGACATCCTACAATATGCTCCCTGCAATCCGTGATCTTGATGTTCCGGTTGTTCTTGTGAACGTTCAGAAGCTCAAAGCACTGGATTATGATCACACAGATATCGCTGCATGGCTTGGTGAAGGATATGCCTGCGGTGCTGTAGGTGAAGCAGTTGCCGATCTGGAAAGAGCAGGCAAGAGACATGCTGTTATTACAGGTGTAGTTGAGGGTGGAGATCCGGCTGTTCAGGCAGAGATCGAAGACTGGTGCAAGGCTGCACAGGTAAGAAGAAGATTCCGCGATACCAATATCGCTCAGATCGGAAGACCTTATCCGGGTATGATGGACCTTTACATCGATGAGACAAACCTGTACAACAGAATGTTCCTGTACACCAAACAGTTTGACTGGGAAAAAATGTGGGCGATCGCTGATGATATCACAGATGAAGAAGCAATCCGTGCAAAAGCACAGGATATTCTTGATACTTTTGATATTGAGGACGGCGGCACAATCGAAAAAGTATGGGATATGGCAAAATACGTTGTTGCATTCGAGAAATGGGTAAAAGACGAACATCTCAGCATGGTTGCTTCACATTATGACGGATTTGCACAGGGCAAGGCAGGTGTCCTTGACAGTATGCTGATCCCGGCCTTCTCCATGCTGATCAAACAGGGTACAGCATGCGCTGTTGAAGGTGACATGAAGGTTGCTATGGCAATGAGCATTCTCAAGACCATTTCCGGTACAGGCCAGCTTTCTGAGATGTACTCCATCGACTTCAACGATGATATCTGCATCATCGGACATTCCGGAAGCGGAGATGCTGATATCTCTGATAAGAAACCTACTATGAAGATCGTGCCGGTATTCCACGGTAAAACAGGCGGTGGATACCTGACACAGTTCTATCCATACACAGGTCCTGTTACTTATCTTGCAATCACACAGGATGCTGACGGACACTTCAAATTCGTTGTAGCAGAAGGTATAAATGAAGAAGGACCGATCCTTTCCTTCGGTGATACCAACATGAGAACACGTTTCACATGCGGCGCAAGAGAATTCGTAAACCGCTGGAGCGAAGCTGGCCCGACACATCATATGGCAGCTGCTACAGGAAGACATATCGACACGATTCTGAAGGTTGCAAAGATCTTCAACATTCCGGTTGATATCGTAACAAGATAACAAAAACCATCTATATTTGAAACACATATTCATATTCAAAAAAAGAGAGAGACTGTGCAGATGTACAGCCTCTCTTTTTTAAAATCATTTTTTGTGCATCAACGTATGCTCCTTCGACAACTCTCCATGAAGCTTCAACGAACTCCAGTGCTGCGTAACCGGTGTAAGCACTGCTTTCAGATCCACCGGAGCCAGCCCGTTTCTGTGGAAAAATCCCAGAAAATCTGTCTGTTGTTCCTGCGAAAAGTTATGCATCACGAGCATTTCGTCAGAAAAATTGCCGCCAAGATTAAACTGCGGCGAAGGAGAGAAGCCAGTCAGTCCAAAAAGATATCCCAGTGGATGAAGATAATCCGTTACAGGAACTGTTTTGCAGGAAATCCCTGCAATATTAAGATATCGGCTGATCTGTCTGGTTCGTTCATCTTCTTTAAAGTTATACATTAAAATCTGTGCATCTGTTTTCATTGAAATTTTCACTTCCTTATAGAATTGTTGGCTGGCGGAATCTGGTAACTGTTCAGCAGGTGGTATTTCTGATAGCAGGAATATGAATCTCTACTTCCGTACCGCCGCCGGGATTGTTGGAATAAGTGAGACCATAATCAGTACCGTAAAGGATCTGCAGTCTCCGGTGGGTGTTGTAAACTGCAATATTTGTGCCGCCGGAGGAACTGCTGCCCTCACCGGAAAGAATGCTGGAAAGTTTGTCGGGTGAAATTCCAACACCGTCATCCGAGATCAGGAGAACAATGGAAGAATCTTCAAGCCAGCCTGTAAGAACAATTGTTCCGGCTTTGTCGTCTTTTTCCAGAATTCCATGGAGAACGGCATTTTCGATGAGTGGCTGCAGGGTAAGCTTTGGAATCTGATATTCCATCAGCTCATCAGGAATGTCAGAAACAAATTCAATGCTGTTGTGATATCTCATATTCTGAATCTCAAGGTAGATTGTAGCATGTTCTGTTTCCTGGGCAATTGTGCTGATACTCTGTTTTCTGCTTAAAGTAAGTTTATAAAAACGTGAAAGGCTCTGCACCGCGCTGGAAACTTCGGCTGTCCGTCCCTGCTGGGCAAGCCAGTTGATCATGTCCATCGTATTGTAAAGAAAATGTGGATTAATCTGTGCCTGGAGCGAGTGGAATTCTGCAAGTCGAAGTTCCTCGGCGGCTTTTGCCTGCTCAGACATCAGCTGATCCATTTTGCGTGTCATGTAGTTCATGTAGTTGTAGGTGTCGATCAGATCACCGATCTCATCATGGTAGGTGGGACTTTCCATAGGACTTAGGGTGCCTTTTCGGACCTTGCTCATCTGGTGGATAACAGAAGAGATCCGGTTGGTAATAGATCGGGACATATAATGAGCCAGGATGAGTGCCAGTACAAGAAAGGCAAGATACATCAGGATATACTGGACCATGATCATATTACTCTGAGTGATCAGCGGACCGGCAGGGAGAACTGTGACCATAAACCATCCGGGCTGTTTGATATTATAAAATCCGGCATAAACAGTGGTGTCCAGGATCGTTCTTTCAATAAAGTTATTGGAGGACATGAAAGAGTCTTCAATACTGTCATAATCCAGAAGATAAATTCCTGACTGTGACTGATCGGAAGAAGCAACGATCGCATTTCGGTCATTGATAATATAGGAAACACTTCCATCAACAGTAAGATTATCTTTGAGCAGATCTGTAAAGTTATCAGATGAGGTATATGCCGCAATATAGGCACGATATGCATGGCCCTGAAAATAAAAAGTGGTCGAAGTAATGTAGGCCATATCTCCATAGGATTTTTTTTCACGATCACCAAGATAAAAGGAAGGACAGAAAAGAGAGGAAACGGAGGTACCCTGAAAGATCCCATACCAGTAAGTACCTTTTGCCTTGCTCATCGGAGAAAAATAATCCCTGGTCAGTTCATCCTGAAAAAGCCGCACAGAAGTAGGAAAATCCATATAGATCTGAAGACCGGAAATTTTGCCGGAAGAGATCAGAGATTTGGTATATTCCTGAAACTCCTGAATTTCCTCTGTGTTTTCAAACATACGAAATGGGGAATTCACAGGCTGGTGAAACAGAGTCTGAAAAAAATCCTGGTCGGTGATCCTGTCGTGGGCATCAATGACCTGCTGTACAAGATCTTCAACGATAGGTGCTGTTTTTGCAGAAATATCCTGTTCCTGCCGGATCGTATAGGATACGACCATATCATAAAGCTTGCCATAGAAGAAACATGCCATCATGATGACAGGAACAGTTACTGTGATCATCAGGATCAGAGTGAATTTTGAAGCAAGTTTCATATCTCCGTAATTCTGACGGACTTTTGAAAAAAAATGATTCATTGCAGATTACGCTCCCTGTATTCGGAGGGTGAAAACCCTGTATATTTCTTGAAACTTTTTCCAAAATAATTCCCGTCGCTGTAGCCTACCTGTGAAGAAATATCAGAGATCTTGAAGCGTGCATCTTTGAGAAGCTGTTTGGCTTTTTCCATTCTGTATTCCGTCAGATACTGATTCAGAGTCTGTCCGGTTTCGTTCTTAAAGAAAGTACATACATAAGATGTGGACAGGAATACGTGACTGCTGATATCTTTGACAGACAGAGTTTCATTCATATAATTTTTGCTGATATATTCCCTGATCAGAAAAATAGTAGGGTTTTCCTGAGAACAGTCAGAAACTTTCTTAAAAAAATCTTCTGTTTTATCAACAAGAGTCTGGTGAAGTTCACCGAAGGTAAAACATCTGTCGATTGTTTCCGCAACAGTTTCCGGATTGCCGGAACCTGGAATCTTCTGCTGATGACGTGCATCCTCCAGACAGAGAAAAAGCTTGTAGTACAGGTCTTTGACCGGATTCTGAAGAAATTTGCAGTTGTTGGAAAAACTTTGGAGAAGCTTTTCCAGCAGAGCGGATGCGGCATTCTGATCAATATTCGACAGTGCCTCGGCAAATACGGAGGCAGGTGATGAGGCAAAAATATTATTCTGAATATTTGGAAGCTCAGAATCCTCATCAGAAGTAAGCAGGGTATTTTCCGGAAAGAAATAACTGTTCTGCAGAAGGATGACAGCAGATGTATAGGTCTGATAAGCCCTGGAAACACTGCAGACAGTGTCTCCGCGGGCCATGGAATATCTTCCGAATTCCGCAAAGTGTTCCATCAGAAAACTTCCGGCATGAGTCAGGATCTGGCGGGAAGGCGGAGTCTGTGAAAAAAGAAAATACACCATATATTGAAACTTCTTTTCGAGATAGACGCAGGTAATATGGTAAGGATTCAGAAAATCCTGGAACTTTTGAAACAGATCAGCCATGGATGGCGTGGAAGCTTCCAGAAATAATTCGGTCTTTACAATAAAAGCAGTAAAAAAAGTAGAAGAATTCATTGTAAACTGCAGTTCATCAGAAAGCTGACGGATCACAGAGTTATCCTGTGAATATGGAAGAGTAAGCTGCAGGGCAAGCCGTGATGCGGTTTCCATGGAATGAAGCGTCTCTCCATGGCGGGAATTGACTTTTCGGATATAGAGATCCCTTGCCTCACGGATGGCATCCTCGATCTCAGAGAGCCGGAAAGGCTTCTCGATGTAATTGACGGCTTTCAGCTTGATCGCAGCTTTGAGATATTCCTTGTCAGAGTATCCGCTCATAAAGATCGGGACGGTATCAGGAAGAATTTTCCAGCATAGTGATTCCGTCCATGCGCGGCATGCGGACATCGCATAATATGATCTCCGGCCTGTGAAGCTGTGCAGTTTCCAGACCATGCACACCGTCGTCTGCCTGAAGCACCTCGCTGATTCCAAGTGAAGCCCAGTCAATCGAAGAGATCACACCGGTACGGGTAAGTTCTTCGTCATCAACAATCAGTAGTTTCATAATATTCTCCTTGGTATTTGTAAAAAAAGAAAATTGTTTATTATGATAAGATTGTTTCCATATGAAAACAATCCCCAAAACAGTTTAGCATATTTTATACAAGATTACGAGAAAAAATGAAAGATGTTTTGTGCAGATAAGTGGAAAATATTTTACCTTGATTCAAAATATTTTCCCGTTTCCTAAAAAAATAACCAATGCTACAATAAATACAGATTTAAAGAAAAGGGAGGAAAGAGCCGTGTCTGAATATGTTCTTGAACTTAAAGGCATAACAAAGATTTTCCCGGGCGTTAAGGCACTGAACAATGTACAGTTCCAGTTAAAACCTGGCGAAGTTCACGCACTTATGGGTGAAAACGGTGCTGGTAAATCTACAGACCAGACAGCAGCTCTTCTTCAGAACTACCCAGATCTGAAAGTTATCTGCGCACCTACAACAGTTGGTATCGCTGCAGCAGCTAAATACCTTCAGGACAACGAATCTTCCTGCAAACTGACAGGTCTTGGACTTCCGTCCGAAATGGTTGAGTACACAGGTGATGACGATGCACATTCCTGCCCATACTTCTATCTGTGGGATATGGAAGGTCTTGGAAAACTTTCCGCATATGCAACAATGGCACTTGTAAAAGGTGACATCACTGGTGCAGTTGACGAAACATTCACAGCTGGCGATATGGGTGAATACACAATCACAACAGCTGATGACGAAGGAACAGAAATCGTTCTTGGTGAGCCACTTCAGTTTACACCAGACAACGTAGCTGACTACGCTAAACTGTACTAATCAGCGCGTTTGGAGAAGCTAAAGTTTTTCTGAATATGATAAATCCTTAAAGGACAGGGCGGAACCGTAAGGCTTCGCCCTGTCTGCGTTGTACGGGAGCCGGGAGATATTGCAATCGTCATAAGTTACGTGTTAGAATATAAAAAAGCAGGGAACAGCAAAAGTAACGATCAGAAAGCAGGAAGATACCATATGCAGCAGGCTTTATTGGACCATTTAAGAAAAATCACAGAGGAAGAACAGCGGATCCTGGACGGAGTCGCGGAGGTAGATAAGGATCTGTACACCTCTGGTAAGGATTTTACCGTGGACAGTGCCAAGATGCTCAGCGAGGGCAAGCTGATCGCGGTCAGGACACATACGCGGTTCGTGCATTTTCCGTCGCACCGCCATAACTTTATCGAGGTGCTTTATGTCTGTCAGGGACAGCTTACCAATATCATTGGCGGCAAGGAAGTGGTGCTCCGCCAGGGCGAACTGCTTTTTCTGAACCAGTTTACAAGGCATGAGATCCTGCCGGCGGGAGAAGAAGATATCGCGATCAATTTCATGATCCTTCCGGAGTTTTTTGATGTGGCTTATACGATGGCGGGGAATAACAATGTGCTGGCGGATTTTCTGGTAAATGTGCTCCGGCAGGATGATGAGCGCGGCGAATACCTTCATTTCAAGGTGGCAGAAGTGCTGCAGATCCAGAATCTTCTGGAAAATATGATCTACTCACTGGTGACAGGCAAGGGCGATCAGAATCGGATCAATCAGACGACGATGGGGCTTATCTTTCTATATCTTCTGGAATCGGTGCAGTATGCGGAAATGCGGCTTCCGAACCAGTATGAAAATATGATCTCCATGACGACACTGGATTATATCGAGCAGCAGTACAGGACGGCGACCCTGACAGAACTCTGCGAACAGCTTCATCTTCCGATGCATGTACTGAGTAAGATGATCAGGAAAAACACCGGTTTTAACTTCAAAGAACTGCTTCAGCGCAAGCGTCTGAGCAAGGCGGCAGAGCTGATGTGTGAGACGGACCTGCCAATCAGTGATGTGATCGCGGCGGTCGGCTACGAGAATGGAAGTTATTTTCACCGGGTATTTAAAGAACGTTATAATATGACGCCACGGGCGTTTCGCGTGGCAAATAAAAAAAGTGAAAAGGTACGGCTGTAGACCATATCTTTTCACTTTTTTTATTTCGCGCTGTTGGCGAGGTTTTTGACAAGTTCAATGTCGGACTGTCTGACTTTGAGATTGGTTTCGATCTTTTTGCCGGTCGGTGTGGTCACTTTGATCTCGATGATGGTATCTGGTGTGATCGCAGCACCTGCGGCCTGAAGAAATTTAGGAAATTTGGGATGATTTCTGGTAAAAGCAGCCCAGGAATTTTTTAACTGAAATAAGCCTCCGAAATTCATATGGTTCCTCCTGTTCGATTAATTCTGAAAATGGATCTTTTCGCCCTGAATGACAGGATAACAGATAAGTGTCCGGCTGTCCAGATTTTCCCGTTTCATGTCAACTGCGGTGATCTGATGATTTTCGTAAGTGGTGTAGTAGTAGATGCCCTTGGTGGCATTGCAGCAGGATGTGTAGAGTGTGATCTCATATTTGCCGTCTGCAACTTCACAGCAGCCTCTCTGCTGGTCAACGGAGCCAAGGATATGGAAAAACTGGCTGACGCTTTCCAGTTCGGAATCGCCGGATCTTGCGTTCATTCTGGTAAAGGCGACTCGGACAAAGCGGGAAGCAGAAGAAAGGTCGCCCGGAAGTCCGAGTGCCCCCATGCCGCGGCTGTAGGCGGAAAGTGCCAGATCGTCAGCAAAAGTATTGGCAGGCTGTTTTGGCGACAGATGCATGTAGTTGTTTAACTGGAACATCTGCTGTGGAAATGGTGGATTGTTGGTGAGGACACCCACCGGATTGTCGTAGATATGAAGCCCGTCGGACATGGATTCCACGGTGATGGATTCCTCCTTGTCGGAGATGATCCAGTGGAGCTGTGCCAGTGGAAACTGTTTGCTGAACGGTGTGTTTACCAGGTTCATTCTGGCCAGAAGTGTGCGGACTTCTGCGACGGAAGCGCACTGGCTGAGAATCCACGGGATGAATTCAAACTGTGCAATGTTGTCAAGCCCTGGCTTTACGTCTGCATAGGCGGCGTTTCCGACGAAATTCAGTCCTGCCATGCCGAGCCCTTTCTCGTTGATGGCGTCGTAATACAGCGGGTAATTCTCAGCAACATGTGCCATGCCGATGATCGCAAAGTGCGTATCGATCACTCCTGCATGACGGAAATGAAAAGGGTAATTCCGCGGCGTGATCGTGATCTGGTCGCCGTAGGAAAACTCATAATCGAGAGTCCTTCCGAAATAAAAATCTCTGGTTTTGTAAGTGGCAGCAGTACACATAAAAAATCTCCTTATCAGAAATCGAAATCAGCGTAGTCTTCTGGAAGGAAGCGGTGGTAGATGATGTGGCATCCTTCGTCTTTGAAACAATAGTAATAAGTGTCGTCTGGTTTGTCTCCAAAGCGGATCAGGCGGTCGAATTCCCCGTTGTCCATTTCTTCTGTAATGACATTATCAGAATGAGTATGGAACAGATCCAGGATTTCATCCATGGTACAGCCATGTCTGCCGACCAGATTGACAAGCTCCTTGATAAATTCATTTCCGGCAGTGTTATTATGCACATAGACAGTGCCCTGCTGTGGAATATGGAAACAGAAGCGGTCGCCCTTGTGGGAAACCTCAATGTCTCCGAGTTTGTCTGTAATAGAAGCAGGAAGCACTTCAAGACGTGCCTGCATCTCATCAGCAGTGTCAGCAGCATCAAAGAAGTGATTCAGAGAAGAAAGCGGATAGTACAGACGGATATCCTCCCTAAAAAATCCAAGCTTCGCCTGCTCTTCTTTGATGATGTCGATTAAATTTCTTTCAAGTTTATCATAACCCATGATGGGACCTCCTAAACAAGTTAATTCACTGCAACATATTGTACCAGATTCTCACCGAGATTACCAGACCGGCAGAAGAAAATAGTTATAAAAAACAACCATTTCAGTTACTGTTCAAGGGTTAGCTGGACTTAAGAAGACCGATGGTGTAAACTGGTAATAGTTAGAGCCATCGGTCTTCTTTATCCAAATATCCTGGACACTCTGTCAAATATATTTGCCGGTTCTTCCCGGCGCATCAAAACAAGCATGCTCATGCATTGACAGAGGTAATCGATGCTTTCGAAACTTCTGAATGTCACGGCCTGCGCCTGTTTCCGCTTATAATTCCGCAAAAGCCTTTCGGCTTCGTTATTCGTGGCAGGTACCCGGAGATCATGCAGGAACAGCAGATGGTTCCGCATGTATTTCTCCATTCTCAGGAATAGATTGTACCCGTCTCTGTAATAATCATTTGCCGGAATGTCCCCGTATTCTCTTCTGGCTGTTTCCAGTACTGCCTGGTATCTTTTTTCAAATCCGGAGATCGTCTTTGGATCCGGCTTATGGGGCAGCTGGATTCCATTTCGGAAATGGATCATTTCCTGTAGCAGTGAACGCATTTCTTTGTTCCAGATACGGTCCGGCTCATTCTCTATGCTGTCTTTCAGGTATCGCAGCACATGGGCAAGACATTCCTGGTGATCTGCTCCATAATTATAAAAAGTAACATCGTGATCGTGCACAAGGATCCCCTGATAATCCTCAGTGACCGTCCCTTTTATCCCTTCATGCCCTTTTTTCTCACGGGCAAAGTACAGGACTTTTCCATCCGGTACTGCACAGACGTATACATGACAGCTTTTTCCGTTTTCTTTCGCATTTGTACAGTCTGTATGCATGACGGGAGAAAGCAGCATATCTGCATATGTGGCCCTGCGTTCAGGCACAGTTTTTAAAGCAAACTCCCTGCTGAGTTTGCTTATCATCCCCTTGGAGATATTCAGTTTCCCGCCTGTCAGATCTGACAGGAATTTCCTGCTCTTGTCAATAGAAACACAGCAGTCATTGTTCAGAAGGAACAGGAATGCCCGGATACTTCCGTCATAATTCACTTCATCCACAACCCCGTCTGGAAATGCAGCATGCACCCGTTCACCTGTCTTTGTGTTGTAGTAAATATCTGCATGATATTCCACCACATTCAGGAGCACCTGGATGCCCATCATCTGTTTTATGATCGTTCTGCCGGTCTTTTTGAAATCACTGTCTTCCAGGACTTTTTCCGGTGCAGGAAGAAGGATAACCGGCTGTGTGGGTTCCTGTTTTTTTCTGCGGTGGCCGGGATGCCCCGGCTGACCGCCCGGTTTCCGTCCTGTTTT
>NZ_JBBMEI010000036.1:0-37970 GCF_040096655.1 Blautia intestinihominis
TTTGAGGGCAAGAGAACTGTTCATCACCTGATAAACAGCAATAAACGGAATGGAAAATACTGTGTTACCATAATACTCATTCTTAAATGAAAAATCAATGCCAGAGCGTGTATTTCGGATAATTTCTGTATCTTTCCTTGTCACTTCATAATATGGGCTGTTCAGTTCCTGTGCCTTTGCTCTGATCACTCCTGCTGCCTTTGAATCGTTTCCATCGTAGATCACAGGCACTCCCGGAACAATGATCCCGGCTTTTTCCCCTGCGATGGCCTCGATCGTATTTCCCAGATACTGCATATGGTCAAAACTGATCGATGTGATCACACAGGCAACCGGATTTTCTACTGCTGTTGTTGCATCCAGCCTGCCGCCAAGTCCTGTCTCAAGCACTACATAATCCACCCCGGCATCTGCAAAGATCACCATTCCCATCAGGAACAGGAATTCAAAATATGTCGGATGATAGTTTCCTTCTTCTACCAGTTCATCTGCCAGTGCTTTGACCTTGCAGAATGCACGCAGGAATGTCTCATCATCGATATTTTTCTCATTGATCTGAAAACGCTCATTGATCACGACCAGATGCGGAGAAGTAAAGAGTCCGCAGGAATATCCTGCCTCTCTCAGAACAGACGTCAGGAATGCACAGGTACTTCCCTTGCCGTTTGTACCTGCCACATGGATCACGCGGAATTTATCCTGCGGATCACCAAGACGTTTCAGGCATTCCTTCGTATGCTCCATCTTATTCTTGGTCGTAAATTTCGGGGTTTCTTCAATATAAGCAACTGCCTCTTCGTAATTCATAAAAAAATTCACCACTTTATCCTATAATGTATTCGCAGCAGCAAGGAGCCATACGCTCCTTAACTACTACGATATTCATTATATATGAGTGGTGAAAGATGTCCAGTACCAATCGTAATCTTTTATTCGTCAAAATCTTTAATTTTCTGCCGGAAGTTTCCATTTATTTTCGTTATACAACATATAAGCCGAGCGGTCGTAACTCTTGCTCAGTGCTTTTCTGGTAGAACTGTTGCTTCGCTGAACAACAGAAACCCGGTCAAAATCATTGATCTCTGTTCCCGAGATCATCAGAGTGGTCGGATTTACATAGACTGTATCATACCATTCTCCGTTCAGTTTGACCTGACTGGATGGCGTGAAATTCGTTCCCTTGAGCCGGTAGGTATGATCCACTGTAGATATCTCTTCCATGGAATCCAGTGTCACATCATAAAGTCCCATCCGCATCTTGATCCTCTGGAACGGGCTTTCTCCGTCATAGGAATATTTCTTGCCGTAAAGCACGTCATACTGAAGAGTCTCCAGATCCACCTGATAATTCCTTGTATTTCTTCTCGCCTGATGATAACGGAAGATCGTACCTTCGTGGATACCGGCACGGTCCATGACCTCTGCTGCCATCTGATAAGCTGCAAGGTTTTCATCTTTTTTCTCTAAACCGAAGTTATCCCACATAACGTACTGTGTCTGGAACAGATATTTGTTCTTGAGATCTTCCACAGTAAGTCCCATGGTCGGAAGATGATCGCCATACATAACAAGGATCACATCCTCCGGATAATCTGCAAGCGCATCTGTAAGTTCCTTGACAAAGTTATCCATCTCATGGATCTCATTACAGTAGTATTCCCACTGATTGTTCTGAGCCTCTGTCTCGGCTCCGGAAACTGTGATCTCCGGATCGTCGATCAGCTGTTCTTCCGGATAGGCTCCATGTCCCTGCGTGGAAATCGTATAAATGTAATCCGATTCCTCCGTAGAATCCAGACATTTGATAATTTCATCCGTCAGAATTTCATCCTTGGTCCAGCCAAGCGGATTCTTGTCCTCTTCCTCCGACATGTATTCTGCTGAAGTGAAGGTATCAAATCCAAGATTCGGGAAAATGCTCCTTCTTCCATAGAAATTCGCCTCATTATTATGTACTGCATGAGTCGAATAGCCAAGATTCTTGAGCACATACGGTGCACTTTCGCAGGTGGTTTCCTTGAGAATGCTCTTGTATGGATACTCACCCGGTCCGAAATAATGAAGGCTCATACCGGTGATAGATTCAAATTCTGTATTGGCAGTTCCTGCTCCTACAGACGGAACCTTGTAATATCCCGAAGTGTATTCTTTCATGAGTTTACGAAAATTCGGGATTGGATCCTCTGAGATGTTCAGATACTCTACCAGCGTCGGATCAAAGAAGGACTCAAGCTGTACAAAAATAATGTTCGGCTTGCTGTCCTCGTTTGTTGCCGGAAGATTGTCTTCTGTCCTTTCGATACGGGTGATCTCCTGCTCAGAGTAATCTCTCGGACAGCTGATCCCTGTATCAAAGATCGTTACTGCGAGGCAGTAAGGATATCCATAATCCTCATATGCAAACGCAATATTTCCAAAATAGTTGGACAGGACCCTCTTCTCAAGTGCAAGCTGTGTCGCTCCCGCAAAAAGAGCCGCTCCGACAACGACAAGGAGAAGGTCATAGCGGAACTTCACCTTACGTTTGTACTTCGGTGCCTTGATCAGAAGGATCAGAAGCAGCAGTGCAAAAAGTCCCAGAAGAATCAGTGCAAGCACTACGCCCCATGCCGGCAGATATTTATTCAGGACTGCCATTCCGTCTGTCAGAAGATGAAGATCCGGTCCGGTAAACGGAGTAACCCTGTTGGACAGGATCACTCCATTGATAATACCAAGCAACAGCCACAAGATCGAGATCAGAACTCGCCAGAAACATCTCCTGCGGAAAAGATACACGATCAGTGAAGTTGTAAAAATCAGTGCAGCATTGTATGCAAAGACAAGTGGTTTCGTGGTCATATATGTCCATGCTGCCGAAAAAGAACGGCGGCTGATCATCTCGATCAGGAAATAGCCAAGTGCACTGCACAGTGCATGAAGCAGCAGGGAAATCCGGTTACACACTTTATACCATTTCATCTGAATGCTCCTTTATTATTTTTCCATCTGTTTCAGCTGTACGTTTACCTTTTCCATCATTTCTTCGTATTTCTGAAGTTTTTCTTTTTCTGCGTTTACTTTTGCTTCCGGTGCTTTGTTTACAAAGTTCGGATTGTTGAGCATACCCTGGCATCTTGCGATCTCTTTGGTGAGACGCTCCTGCTCTTTCTTGAGGCGTTCCATCTCTTTTTCTCTGTCAACAAGGTCTTCCAGAGGCATGTATACAACTGCATCAGATACAACAACGGATACTGCGTCCTCGCCGATTCCGTCCTTATTTTCCTGTACGTGGATCTCTTTTGCAAATGCGAGATTTACAAAGGATTTCTTGCAGGCTTCGTATCTTGTGCAGGTGTCTGTATCCTTACCTACGATGTAAAGATGTGTCTTGCGGTTCATCGGCACGTTCATTTCTGTACGTGTGTTACGGATTCCGCGGACAGCTTCCTTGAAGCTCTCTACTGCTTTTTCTGCTTCCGGGAATACCCATGCTTCCTGGAATACCGGCCAGTCAGAGATCATGATGGACTCTTCTTCCGGAAGAAGTGTACAGTAGATTTCTTCTGTGATGAACGGCATGTATGGATGAAGCAGTTTCAGTCCTTCTGTCAGGGCTGTACGCAGTGTCCAGAGTGCATCGTTGGCTGCCTTCGGATTCTCGTCTGCTTTCCAGAGACGTACCTTGGCCATCTCGATGTACCAGTCACAGAGCTCGTCCCACAGGAAATCATAAACCTTCTGTACGGCGATTCCAAGTTCGTATTTATCCATGTTGTCTGTTACATCACGGATCACGGTGTTGAGTTTGGAAAGGATCCATTTGTCCTCGAAGCAGAGATCATTAAGGTCTGCCGGTTCGGTGACTGTCTTGCCTTCCAGGTTCATCATGATGAAACGTGATGCGTTCCAGATCTTGTTTGCAAAGTTACGGCTGGATTCTACACGCTCCCAGTAGAAACGCATGTCGTTTCCAGGTGCATTACCTGTAATCAGAGTCAGACGAAGTGCATCTGCGCCGTATTTGTCGATAACTTCAAGAGGATCGATACCGTTTCCGAGGGATTTACTCATCTTGCGTCCCTGAGAGTCACGTACCAGACCGTGGATCAGTACATGATGGAACGGAACTTCTCCTGTCTGCTCCAGTGCGGAGAATACCATACGGATAACCCAGAAGAAGATGATATCATATCCTGTTACCAGGACATCTGTCGGATAGAAGTATTCCAGTTCCGGTGTCTTGTCCGGCCATCCAAGTGTGGAGAACGGCCACAGAGCGGAGCTGAACCATGTATCCAGAGTGTCCTCATCCTGATGGAGATGTGTGCAGCCGCATTTCGGGCATTTCTCCGGCATTTCTCTTGCAACGACTACTTCACCGCACTCATCGCAGTAGTAAGCCGGGATCCTGTGTCCCCACCAGAGCTGACGGGAAATACACCAGTCACGGATGTTCTCCAGCCAGTGCAGATATGTCTTTCCGAAGCTTGCCGGAACAAATTCCAGTTCGCCCGGTTTCAGCGCGTCCATAGCTGCTTTTGCCATTTTATCCATGCGGACGAACCACTGTGGTTTGATCATCGGCTCTACGGTTGTGCCGCAGCGGTCATGTGTACCAACGCTGTGGTTGTGCGGAACAACTTTGACCAGAAGTCCCTGTGCATCGAGGTCTGCCACCATTGCCTTACGTGCTTCGTAGCGGTCCATTCCTGCATATTTGCCGCCAAGGGAATTGATAGTAGCGTCATCGTTCAGGATGTTGATCTCTTCGAGATTGTGGCGTTTGCCTACTTCGAAGTCGTTCGGGTCGTGTGCCGGTGTGATCTTAACGCAGCCTGTTCCGAATTCTTTGTCAACGTACTCATCTGCGATAACCGGGATCTCACGGTCAGTCAGAGGCAGTTTCAGCATCTTGCCGATCAGATCCTTGTATCTCTCATCCTCCGGGTTTACTGCTACTGCGGTATCACCGAGCAGTGTTTCCGGACGTGTAGTTGCGATTTCTACGAATCTTCCTTCTTCACCTACGATCGGGTAGTTGATGTGCCAGAAAAATCCGTCCTGGTCCTCATGCTCAACTTCTGCATCAGAGATGGAAGTCTGGCATACCGGACACCAGTTGATGATCCTGGAACCTTTGTAAATGTAACCTTTCTCATAGAGACGGATGAAAACTTCCTGTACTGCCTTGGAGCATCCTTCGTCCATGGTGAAACGTTCTCTCTCCCAGTCAGCAGATGCACCGAGCTTCTTGAGCTGGTTGATGATCTTTCCGCCGTATTCTTCTTTCCATGCCCATGCATGTTTGAGGAATTCTTCACGTCCGATGTCGTGTTTGTCGATTCCTTCTTTTTTCAGCTTGTCGATGACTTTGACCTCTGTTGCGATTGCTGCATGGTCAGTTCCCGGCTGCCAGAGTGCCTCGTATCCCTGCATTCTCTTGAAACGGATCAGGATGTCCTGCATGGTTTCATCGAGTGCATGTCCCATATGAAGCTGGCCGGTTACGTTCGGCGGCGGCATAACGATGGTAAATGGTTTCTTGTCTGGATTTACTTTTGCGTGGAAGTATCCGTTGTCCATCCATTTCTGATAGAGACGTTCTTCCAGCCCTTTCGGGTCATAAGTCTTTGCAAGTTCTTTGCTCATAATGTCCTCCTATTATATAGGCTAATTCCTTTATTGAAAAAACAGCCCCTCACACTGCTTGTGTGAAGGGCAATGTTTGCCTAACTCTGAAACTACTATAATTGCATTTTTCGACCTTGTCAAGAAGGATTGATGAAAAATCACATATATTCCAGAATTTTTATTATTCGACAGATTTCAGTGATTCTACCATGTCGATCTTCTTGAGTTTTCTGTGCATAAAGATATTTACGATGATCGAGAAAATACAGGTGATCACCGCACAGTATACGAAGCTTATCGGCCGGATGTTCCTTCCGAACATGACTGCGTCAACCTCTACGGTCACGATGATATAGCGGTGCAGAAGGATTCCAAAAACAGCACCGAAAAGAATTCCTGCTATAGTCAGGATGATATTTTCCCTCAACACATACTGTGAAACTTCCCCGTCAAAAAATCCCAGCACTTTGAGTGTCGCCAGCTCTCTCTGGCGTTCCATGATATTGATATTGTTCAGATTATAAAGTACAACAAACGCCAGCATTCCGGCCGATACGATCAGCACAATGATGACGATCCCCAGTGTACTGAGCATACGGTTTACCATATCCATGGTACTGGCCGTATAGCTGATACTCAAGACTGCCGAAGATTCCATGATCTTCTGTCCAATCGACTCTGTCTGATCCTTGTATTCATCTCTGACAGCAAAAACAATATCTGCATAATCCGGATCTTCACCAAAGGTTTCCTTATAAACATTCGGTGTCATATAAACATAATGTCCGGCATAATTCTCTGTGATGACAGCGATTTTCACCTGATATTCCCTGTCGTCTTTTTTGACTGTCAGTTCGTCTCCCACTTTGAGGTCCAGAAGACCGGCTGTTTTTTCACTGACTGCCGCACCTGCGTCTGTCAGCTCATATTCTTCCTTTGTTTTGCGGTTTCTGAGCGTAACATCCTTTTTAAAGTTATCCAGATTTTCCGGAACATAAACATATACGCTTAAATTTGACTTGCCATTTGGTGCTGTGAGTTTGGAAAGCTGGATCTTCGTGTAGTGCTCCAGTTTTTCATTCTTATCCAGTTCCTCTGTGAGTGCTTTCTTTTCCTGCTCCGTCGCATCGTCATCGGAGATAATCGTGCCGTCATAATGCTGGATATTTGCATACTGGAGATTAACGATATCCGAAACAGAATCCTGGATTCCATAACCTACCAGCATCAGTGCCATACTTCCCGCGATGCCGAAGATCGTCATAAACAGTCGTTTCTTGTAGCGGAAAAGATTTCGAAGCGATGATTTCCATGTAAAGTTCAGATGTTTCCACAAAAACGGAATCCGCTCCAGAAGGATCCGCTTGCCCTCCTTCGGTGCCGGCGGGCGCATCAGGGATGCCGGGGTCTCTGCCAGTGCCTGACGACAGGAAAGGATCGTTGCCCCTACGGTACATACAAGTGCCGCAACAGAAGCTGTCAGTGCATATTTCCACTCATAATGGATCTGCAGGCTGTTGGAAACATTGTGATACATCATCCCATATGCCTTGATGATTATATATGGAAGAATTTTTTCGCCGATGAGGATCCCTGTCACACTTCCTCCTGCTGTTGCAAGAAATGCGTAACTTAAATACTTGGAAGCAATATCGAGTTTCTTATAGCCAAGCGCCTTCATCGTTCCGATCTGTGTTCGCTGTTCTTCGACCATTCGTGTCATGGTCGTAAGGCTGATGAGTGCTGCAACCAGGAAAAAGATCACAGGGAATACCTGACCGATATTTTTGATACGGTCTGCATTGTCTCCGTAATCGGAATATTCCGGAAGGTCATTGCGGTCTGTGATGATCCATTCCGGTTCTTTGAGGTCGTTCAGTTCTTCTTTCGCATCGCTGATCTTCTGCTCACCGTCGCGGATCTCATCTTCCGCTTCTTTCCTGCCATCCTCGTATTCTTTCTTTCCATCCTTTAATTCTTTCTCGGCATCGGCAAGTTTCTGTTCGGAATCTTTAAGTTTCTGTTCGTTTTCTGCGATTTCTTTCTCGCCGTCTGCAAGCTTCTTCTCATTGGCCGCGATCTCTGCCTCTCCAGAAGAAAGCTTCGCTTCATTAGCCTCGATCTCCGCCTGGCCACTCTGCAATTTCTCGCGGTTTGCATCGATCTCTACCTGTCCACTCTGAAGCTGTGCGAGACTTGCATCAAGTTTCTCCTTACTCTCTGTTAAAGTCTGCTCATTAGCTGCAAGTTCTTTTTCCCCGGAAGAAAGTTTGGCCTCCTGGCTGTCAAGCTGTGCCCGGTTCTGATCGATTGTCTTCTGACCGGCATTCAGATTTTGCATAGTCGCTGCCAGCTCTGTTTTCTTTGCCTGCGCCTGACTGAGTCCTCCCTGGGCTGCGCTTAAGTTATTCTGAAGTTCTGCTTTCTGATTTACAGCCTGCTGACAGGCATCCAATGCCGACTGAGCCTGGCTGAGAGTTCCGTTCGCTGTTTCCAGCTGTCCCTGTGCCTCGCCAAGAGCCTGTTCATATCCTGCCAGTTCTTCCTCAGAAAGTTCTCCTGCCTCAACCTGCTGCTTTGCCGCATCATAAGCTGCCTGTGCACTGTTTACAGCTTCCTGTGCTGCCTGCACTGCACCACTTGTCTGATCGTATGCCTGCTGTGCCGCGGCAAGCTGATCTTCTACACCGGAGAGCTGCTCCAGTCCTGCCTGGATCTGTGCGATCTGGCTTTCCAGCTGTGTGATCTGTGCATCCACCGCTGTCTGACCATCCTTTACCTGCGCGATTCCTGCCGTCAGCTCCTTCTGTTTCTGTTCAAGCTTGGTACGTCCGGCTGCGATCTGTTTCTTTCCGGATTCTATCTGCTGTTTTGCTTTGTCGAATTTCGCTTTGCCTGCATCATACTTTTTCTTTCCTGCATTATACTGCGCCCATCCGTCATCCAGCTTTGCCTGTGCCGCAGATAACTGAGACTGACCATCAGAAAGCTGGGCTTTCGCCGAAGCAAGCTGTTCCCGTCCGTCGGCGAGCTGCGTTTTGGCATCTGCGAGCTGCTTCCTGCCGTCGGTAATTTCTTTCTTTGCATCTTCGAGCTGTTTCTTGCCATCCTCGTACTGTTTTCTGCCATCGGCAAGTTCTTTCTCTCCGTCATCGAGTTTTTTCTTTGCATCAGCAAGCTTCTCGTCGGCCTCTTTTTTGCCATCGGCAAGTTCCTGCTCTGCATCAGAGATCTTGTCCTGTGCCTCGGAAACGATCTCGTCGTAACGGATCTGGCAACGTTCCTCCTGGATCTCCTCAACTTTATCCTGAAGTTTCTCGATCAGGTTATCGTAGGCATCTGTATAGCTGAGCACCTGATCGGTTCCATGTGCCCGGATATAGATCTGTGTAAAGATCTCCTGGTCAAAATCCTCCGGCATCACATAGGCAAATCCATTCACCTCACCGGAACCGACTGTCGTATTTCCTCTGTTGAACGAAATGTACAGCGGGCTTTTGCCAAGTCCGACTACCGTATAGGTTTCTGTCAACAGAAGCTTACTGTCCCCGTCCTGGCGCATATTGATCGTGCTGCCGATCTCATATCCCTGATTCGCGGCAAACGTCGAGTCCAGAAAGCACTCGCCGCTTTTTTCCGGAAGACGGCCTTCTGTTACGGTAAGCTGATTGACCTTCTGATTCATAGATTCGATATGAAGAACTTTCTGTTTCTCATTCTCTCCACAAATGGCATCCGTCGAATATGCACCTTCCGCACTCTCCACACCATCGATCGACTGGATCGCTTTTACATCATCTTCGGTAAGCCCCAGAGTTGCCATGACCTTGAGATCCATGAGGCTGGCTTCGTTATAATAAGCATCTCCCGAAAGACGCATATCCGGCGACGCTGCCTGAATACCGGAAAAGAAAGCAACACCCAGTGCCACGATACAGAAGATGGAAATAAAACGTGCCCTGCTCTTTCGGATCTCCTGCCAGAAATCTTTGTGTAATGCTTTTTTTCTGCGTTTTCCTACCATTCGATCTCCTCCACCGGTGTCGGATGGTCATTCAGTTCCATCGAAGAAACGGTTCCATTTTTGATATGGATCACACGGTCTGCCATAGGTGTCAGCGCAGAATTATGCGTGATGACGATCACCGTCATCCCCTTCTCCCTGCACATGTCCTGAAGCAGTTTGAGGATTGCCTTACCGGTCTGGTAATCAAGTGCACCTGTCGGCTCATCACAAAGGAGAAGCTTCGGATTCTTTGCAAGGGCTCTCGCTATGGAAACACGCTGCTGTTCGCCACCGGAAAGCTGTGCGGGGAAATTCCCCATTCGATCCTTAAGGCCGACTTCTCTGAGGACCTGTGCCGCATCCAGAGGATTCTTGCAGATCTGCATGGCAAGTTCTACATTTTCCAGTGCTGTCAGGTTCGGAACCAGATTATAAAACTGGAATACAAAACCGATGTCATCACGGCGATATGCCGTAAGCTGTCTGCCGCTATAATCTGTGATATTTCTGCCATCTACCAGAACCTTTCCCTTCGATGCAGTATCCATGCCGCCGAGAATATTCAGAACAGTCGTCTTGCCGGCCCCACTCGGTCCTACAATGACTACAAATTCACCTTTGGAAATCTCAAAACTGATCTCATCGACTGCACGGATTTCGACTTCACCCATCTTGTATATTTTGGAAACTTTATCTAATTTTACATATGCTTCTGTATTATTCATCAGCCTCTCCCTGTCGTTATACCGTTGTAGTTACCCTTAAGTATAACACAAAAAAGCACTGCCCGGAACAGCTTCCAGACAATGCCTTTTGTGAAATTTTTCTAAAGTGTGGAATCCTTTTCTTTCCTGCGGCCGGTCATCAGGCCTCCGATCCTTCCGGTTTCTTTGGCCGAGAGGCTTTTCCAGCCGCTCTCGAGGACCTTGTCAAGAATTCCCATTTCTTCTGCGATCTCATACTTGATCTTTTCTTCTTCGGGAAGTTCGCCCCGCAGATATGCCTCCACTTCTTTCTCCTTGTTCATGTCCTTTCACTCCTTTGTTGCTTTTCTTTTGGAGTATGGACAGTTTGAAGAAAATTTATTCACTCAGGATCAGCCTTTCGGAATAACGATGGCTGCAATGATGTACGCCCAGATTCCCGCGCCGCCGAAGCAGGTGAGGATGACCCATGCAAGACGCACCAGTGTCGGATCAATGTCAAAATATTCAGCGATGCCTCCGCATACACCGCACAGCATATAATTTGCGGAAGATTTGTAAAGTCGTTTGTTATTCATAAAATCTGCCTTCTTTCTCAAAAAAATTTATTTACTAAAACTAACTGTAATATTACCAACGCCGCAGTTCAATTCCATATCTCCTTTGGCATTTGGATTCGTGATATTTTTGTCGTGGCCGATGCCGCTGTACGAACTGTCACCGATGTCCACATTTCCTGCCGCACAGGAAATCTCATAATTATAGTCGGCTTCTTTGCCAAGAATGTCAAGGTCAACATTTCCGATACCGCAGTCAACTTCCAGATCGTGTATATCCAGTTCTGATATTTCTACATTTCCGGTGCCGACTTCAACCGAGATATCGTTAGCTACGCTGATCTTCCCTGTATTTGTAAACTCGCCTGCTCCTACAGACACATCCAGGTCATCTGTTCTGAAATCATCACACATCGTAACAGTACCTGCTGCAACCTCTATGGAAGTGTCCTTAAACCTCAGGTCCTTCGGATAACTCACAGTGATCTCACGTTCCTGTGTCCTGCCAAGTGACTCGATGACCAGGCTGTCATCGTCTGTACCGATCCTTACTTTGTCTTTCTTCGAACCGGACACTTCTACGCGGATCTTGTCTCCGTCACAGCTCTGAAGCTTAAGTGCATCTCCACTCAGGGAAAAATCCAGATCCGATACCGGGTCAATCTCAAAGATTTCTTTGTCATCCTCTGTCGTGACCGGCTTAAGCTGTGTGATCTCATCCCAGTCTTCGTCCCAGGAATCATGGCTCTCCTGTAAGGCAGAATTCGCAATTTTCCTGATATTTCCATTCAGTCCATATTTCGTAAGATTGATGCCTGTGATCGTCGCTCCCATGGCAACGCCTCCTATGCTGAGTCCCAGTCCGACAACGGCAAGGGCTAATGCAAGTTTAAGAATCCGTTTGGAAAATTTTCTCATAATCCCGCCTCCTTCTTCTTACTTCCTCTGTTTACAAGCCGGCTGCAGAAATCTATAAATTTCCGCAGGATCGCCGGAAGTACTTTCGTTGCTGCCCAGACCAGAAATACAAGTCCGACCAGTGCAAGTGCAAGGATCAGAAGTCCGACCCCGATCCCAAGGATTCCAAATCCGATGCTAGCGGAAAAGCATGCCCCGATCCCTGCTCCAATGACTGCGATCCCTGCTGCAAAAAGCCCTACGACCGCTGCCCCGATCCCAAATACGATCAGAAACGGAAGAAGTGCCAGTGCAACGATAAATCCGAGGACTCCTCCGACTGCACCCTTGATCAGCGGTGAGATAAATACCAGCAGGATCAATACCAGGATCACTCCTGCATTACTGCCCTTACGCTCTGCGTGGTATCCACGCTCCGCACGGCTGCCTCTCTGCTCCGGCATCTGCATATCCTCCTTTACACGGTCATCCTGAAAGCCATTCTCCGTGTATTCCCCGTAATTCTGTGAGCTTTCCCTGAGGTCTGCCTTGATGATGGCAGCTACCTTGCCCGGACTTCCAAGCTCCCTGATCACATTTGCCTCCTGATCCTCTCCGGCGTCGTCGAAGTAACTCTCGTAATAATCAAGAGCCTCCTGCCTTTCCTCCTCAGAGATGTCAGAAAGCAGCTTCTCCAGTTGTTCCATAAACTGCGCTCTGTTCATAACTCTATGCCTCCCTCAAACAGTTTCGTAATCTTGGTTGAATAGTTCTTCCATTCAACTCTGTAAAGATTAAGCTGTGCCATTCCTTTCTCTGTGATCTTGTAGTATCTGCGGTTCCTGCCTGCATATGCCATGTCATAGGTCTCCAGGCATTCATCCTTCTGTAATCTCCGAAGGACCGGATACAGCGTGGACTCAGATACCTCCAGCACACTCCGCACATCCTGGGTGATCTTGTAACCGTAGGTTCCCTCCTCTTCCTTGGAAACTACCGCCAGCACGATCGCATCCAGGAGTGCTGCACCTGTATTAAATACCATGCTCTCACTTCCTGTTCATATATTCTATAATAATATTATTTTGTATAATATTATTTTGTTAGTAATACTATATATCATATAATATAGTTTTGTCAATAGTATTTTCTATTTTCCATGCCTGATTTATACTTTTAGTTGCTGTTCACTCCGTTCACAGCAACTCGGTCAAAATCCATTCCAAATCACCTACGGTGATGGGATTTTGCCCCGTATGTCTCGGGATTTTGCCATTATTCATGGCAAAACGCCTCGCGGGATACTACCTGTGAACAGTAACAACTTTCACAATAAACCATGTTTTATAACTTACACAGAACAGGAGAACTTCATGTCAGAACAGAATATCACAGAACTTCTTCATCCGGCCTTTCTCGCCCGCATGAAAGAAATGCTCGGAGAAGAATATGATTCTTTTATAAAAAGCTACGAAGTACCCAGAACTTACGGGCTTCGTGTCAACACCGCCAAGATCAGCTGCGAAGAATTTGAAAAACTTGTTCCGTTCCCGGTGACACCGATCCCGTGGATCCCGAACGGTTATTTTTATCCGGAAGATGTCCGTCCTTCCTACTGCCCGTTTTATCAGGCGGGGCTCTATTATCTCCAGGAGCCAAGCGCGATGACACCCGCTTCCTGCCTCCCTGTCACTCCCGGCGAGAATGTACTGGACCTCTGTGCTGCGCCGGGCGGCAAAACGACAGAACTGGGGGCGCGTCTGAACGGAGAGGGACTGCTGGTCGCAAATGACATCAGTGCTTCCCGTACCCGTGCCCTTCTTCGAAACGTGGAGCTTTTTGGCTTCACGAATGCATTTGTTGCCAATGAGACTCCGGCACGTCTCAGAGACCGCTTCCCGGAATTTTTCCACAAGATCCTTCTGGATGCACCATGTTCCGGCGAAGGAATGTTCCGTAAGGAAGAAGCACTTGCCAGAGACTGGACTCCTGAGAAATCACAGGAACTTGCCGCGATCCAGCGAGAACTGATCCTTCAGGCAGCCGATATGCTCCGTCCGGGCGGACAGCTGCTTTATTCTACCTGTACCTTTGCGCCGGATGAGGATGAGGGCGTTGTTTCCTGGCTTCTTGAAAACCGGCCGGATATGGAACTGATCGAACTTCCTTCTTATGAAGGATTCACGCCGGGCGTTCCGGAATGGGGCAACGGTGATCCGCGCCTTACGCGCTGTGTCCATCTCTTCCCGCACACCATGCAGGGCGAAGGACATTTCATGGCATTATTCCGCAAAGAGGGCAGAGCGGATCTGATCGGTACCATGTCCTCTACAAAACCGAATGCCGACACTCGCAAATGGCTGGAACTTTTCCTTAAAGAGATCGGGCTCAAAACCCTCGGTGGAAAACCATTCGACTGGAACCGTGTGGAAACACGTAAAGATAAAGTCTACTATCTCCCGCCTCTCACCGGAGATTTCCGCGGACTGACCTTCCTTCGAAACGGCCTTTACCTGGGCGATCTCAAGAAAAACCGTTTCGAGCCGTCAGAACCTTTTGCACTGGCTCTGCATAAGGATGACGCCGAGGCAGTCATCTCCCTTCCGGTATCGGACGAGTGCCTGACCCGCTATCTCAAGGGCGAAACACTGAATATCGAACCAGAAGAGGCAGCTCACACCAAAGGCTGGCATCTTCTCTGCGCGGACGGCTATCCCATCGGATTCGGCAAGCTGGTCGGGGCGACACTCAAAAACAAATATCCCGCAGGATGGAGAGTCTGATCCTCTCCTTCCCACGGGATATTTTTCTGTTGTCTCTTATATTTCTATTGCTTTCTGCAGGGCAAATGAATAAATATATTTCTGCTTTACTTTCTTATGAAGCATCCGTTCCAGTGCCAGTGCATAATCTTCAAGCTGTGTTCGGTAGCGTTCGATCAGTTTCGATTCTTCTCCCTGACCGATCCTGTCTGTCTTGTAATCCACCAGAACGATCTCTTCTCCTTCTATAAAATACGCATCAATGATTCCCTGTACAAGAACCGTCTCATCTCCGTTCCAGGAATCATCCAGATTTTTCATATCCACTTTCATGACAAATGGCTGCTCGCGGTGAAGTTTCTTGTCCAGTGCCGCCCTTTGCATCCGCATTCCCAGCTCTGAACCTGAAAAAGCCAGAATATCCTTTCTTCGGATACTTTCGCCTTCTTCCGGCGACATCTTGTGGTTTTCGACAAGTGTCTGTATCTGTCTGTCTATCTCCTGGTAGGTTTTTACCTGCGTATAATCAAGGCATTCCATCACACAATGGTAAGCGGTTCCCCGCGCAGCCCCTCGCGTTACTTCTTTCTCACCAGAAATAAACGCCGGGACGATCTCCTCGATCTCCGGTTCCGGATAAAGTGCAGATTCTATCTCCTCTTCGTCTGCATACTTGCGTTTCTTAAGTTCCGAAACGCCAACCTTGACCGGAAGCTCTTCAAGATATGCATACGGATACGCAAAGCCAAACTTCGCCTCCAGCGTCTGACGGATCGTTTCGTCATAAACTCTCTGGCTGTCCCATTCTCTGAAAAATGCTTCTCTCATCTGTGCATCCGTCTGTCCCAGGATCTCACCCTGCACCAGTTCCCCAAGCGTTACCCTGTGGATCAGAAAATCTGCATTTTCTTTCTCACAGATCTTCGCTTGTTTTCCAAAGATACCGTACTCTGCCAGAAGTTCTTTCACAGCCGGATGGCGCACCAGTGCCGGAAGGATATAGGACCAGTAACTTTTTGCCTCAGAGCGCACGCCCAGTGGAAGTAAGGTCTCTTCACTGTCCATATAACGGGACACAGAACGCAGGGCTGCTTCTATATTCCCCATAGAGCCTGTGATGATGAGTTTTTCCTTCGCTCTTGTCAGCGCAACGTACAAAACTCGAAGTTCCTCTCCAAGACTTTCTCGTTTCAGTGCCCTTCGGATGATCTGTTTCTGCATTGCCGATACGATCAGTCGTCTTTCCGGGAAGATCGCATCCACGCCGAAACCAAGTTCCGGATGGATCAGGAACCTGGCATTGATGTCCTGAAAATTGAACTGCTTGCCCATTCCTGCTGCAAACACGACCGGAAATTCCAGTCCCTTGCTTTTGTGGATCGTCATGATCTGCACCGCGCCACTTCCCGCATCTGCCAGATTGACCTCGCCGAAATCCACCTCGTATTTCTGAAGTTTCTCAATATAGCGGATAAAGTTAAACAGTCCACGGTAACTTGTCTTCTCATAATCCATCGCTTTTTCGACCAGCATATGGAGGTTTGCGCCTCTCTGTGCACCGCCCGGGATCGCCTTCGCATAAGTGCCGTAACCTGTCTCTTTGAGGATGTACATGATAAGCTCATGGATCGGTGTATACGTCGCCATATCCCGGATCATGTGAAGCTGTTCCAGAAAAGTGCGGAGTTTTTTTCTGAGCCTGATCTTCTCTTCCTCTTCTTCCTGGCTTCCCTCATTTTTCTCCGCATAAGCGCAGATGCTGTCGTAGATCATCCCTTCCGGACATTCACTTCGAATCATTGCAAGCTCCTGTGCATCACATCCGACGATCGGGGAATGCAGAACACCTGTCAGCGGGATATCCTGAAGAGGATTGTCGCAGACTCGCAGATAATTCAGAAGCGTCACCACTTCCTGCGCGGAAAAATATCCCGTTCTGGATGCCGAATAGACAGGGATCCCTCTGGAGCTCAAAACCTGGCTGAACGTCTCTGACCATCCCGTCGCACTTCGCAGAAGGATCACGATATCGCCATATCCGATCTCGCGGTATTCTCCCGTTTCTTTGTCCAGGATCCTGTCGTTTCCGACCATCTTCTGGATTCGCTGTGCGATCGCCAGTGCTTCCAGCTCCTGTGCATTCTTCTGTCCCTGTTCGTCTTCCAGTTCCTCGCCGTCTTTTTCTACGATAAGGACCTCTGTCCGGGTGAATTCCGGGTCTGCTCCCTCCGGGAAAGATGCTCCCGGATACAGTGCATTGTCATCATCGTAAGTGATCCCTCCCAGATCCTCACCCATGATCTGGCGGAAAATATAATTCACCGAGGTAAGTACCTCTGCCCGGCTTCGGAAGTTTTTGTGCAAGTCGATCCTCTGCTCCTCGCTGTCTTCCAGAGAATAGCTGTGGTATTTTTCCATAAAAAGCTCCGGCCTCGCCAGGCGGAAGCGATAGATGCTCTGCTTGACATCTCCTACCATAAAGATATTTTTGCGCTTCTCCACCCATCCGGACACCATCGTTGTGATAAGTTCCTGCACAAAGTTACTGTCCTGATATTCGTCCACCATGACTTCTTCATACTTCTCGGACAATTCTCTCGCCGCCTGTGTCGGGATCAGTTCTCCATCCACTTTCTCCACAAGGATCCTCAGGGCAAAATGTTCCATATCCGTAAAATCCAGAAGATTCTTTTCTCTCTTCTTGCTGGAAAAAGCCTCCTTAAACTGCAATGTCAGTTCCACCAGACCTTCCAATGGTTCGCGTGCGCAGGCGATCAGCTCCAGAAGAATTTCCTCTTTCTGATTAAAAAACTTCGTAGAAAGATCTTTGCAGATTTCTTTTTCCTCATCGCGGAGTTCTTTTGCCTGCTCTTTTTTGACAGGGTCTATGGAACTGTCCCTCTTGGCAGAAAGTTTCGCGAATGTATGTCCGGACAGGATATCCGCAACCTTATCATAATCTTTGGTTTCCCTGCATCGACGTACTTCCCGCCAGAAATTCAGGTCATCAACAAGTGCTTCGTCATAAAAATAAGGGCCGTCCGGCTCATTGCAGATTTTTCTTGCACTCTCTGTCAGTGCCTCTGCCTGATCCAGTTTTTCATCCAGCGTTTCCCAGAGGAGCTGTATCCAGCTTGTTTCACGGAGTTCTTCGATCGTCTGCACGCGGTAGACTTCCATGCATTCTTCCAGCCATTCTTCCGGGTACGGATGGCTCATTGCCGCCTGGTAGAGTTTGTATACCATATCACGAATCTCATCATCGGATTTCCCCGATGCATAACATTCTACCAGACTCAGAAACTTCGGATCAGCCTTTTCGTATGCTTCTTCGAGAAGGTCTTTCATGACATCTTCCTGCAGAAGTTTCAGCTCACCCTCCTCCGCTGTTCGATATCCCGGATCAAGTTCCACCATGTGAAAATAGTTCCGGATGATATAAGAACAGAAACCATCGATCGTTGTGATCTGTGCGTTATGGATCAGTGCTGCCTGTCTCTGGAGATGTTCATTATCCGGGTTTTCGTACAGTGCCTGATCGATCGCATTGGAGATTCGCTCCTTCATCTCGCCCGCTGCTGCCCTGGTAAACGTCATGATCAGAAGCCGGTCAATATCCACCGGTCTGTCGGGGTCCATGATCTTACTCAGGATCCTCTGAACCAGCACGGCTGTCTTACCGGAACCCGCTGCTGCACTGACCAGAATATTGCGGTCCCGCAGGGTGATGACTTTGCTCTGTTCTTCGGTCCATTTCATTCCCATATCACTCTGCCTCCTGTTCAAAATTCTTCCAGACTTCTTCATCGGCAAACTGTTTCAGTCTCCGGAATTCATATCCCGGGATCTTGCGGTCAAAGCCGCAGCTTCCCTGATATGCACAGTACGTGCAGGCATTTTTGTTCCCCATCTCATACGGGGAAGCATCTGCTTTTCCTGTGAGGATCGCATCCTGCACTTCAGTGATCTTTTTCTTTACATAGTCATTCAGAAGACGGAACCGCTCCGGGCTTGCGACAGACGAGCCTTTGCGCAGCGCACCCTTTGACGTGTATGCCAGCGGAAGGGATGCATACGAAACGTCCAGTTTCTGGATCACCTCCGGGTCAGAAGATACCAGCCCGTTCATCTTGAGTTTCTTCATGATCTCAGGATCAAGTTCATCCAGATCCTCCTGAAGCGTTTTCTGGATCATCGGATCCTTGACATTGTAATAAAAAATCCCCGCCGGTTCTACTTCACAGTCCGGATATTTCCGCTGCTCTGCCTGCACCGCCGCATCCATATAAACGACAAGCTGCAGCTGAAGCCCGTGATAGATACTCACCAGGTCAAAAGAAGTATTGCCCGTCTTATAATCAATGATCTTGACGTAAACTTTGTTGTCTTCTTTGAGGACGTCCAGACGGTCGATCCTGCCGCCGCCAATGGAAACTTCAAATCCCTCCGGATGGAACTCGCCATTCTTAAGCTGTTCCTGCAAAGCCCAGACTGTTCTTCTAAGGATTCTTCTTGTACGCTCGACCATGTAATGATTTCTGGCACTGCTCTTAAGAATCGTGTTTCCATAATCTGCCGCCACCTTGTCCAGGCATTCGTCTGCGATCTCATCACGGACTTTGTCGTCCAGGTCACTCCAGTCCAGTCTCTTCCTTCTCAGTTCGACAGCAAAATTTTCCAATGCCTGATGGATGACATTTCCCATATCCATCGCCTTGAATTCATATTCCACACGCTCTGTCACAGCCAGACCATATTTCAGGAAATGTGCAAACGCACACGCAGAAAAACGTTCCAGTCTTGTTGCTCCATGCGGAGACACTTCTCCGTACAAAGCTTTCGCAACACTCGCACTGACCTTGTCCTCCGGCTTTCGTAAAAATGCGGCATCGGTCAGTTTTTCTGCCAGTTCCCTGTACTTTGGACTTCTCAGATACCAGCTGTACAGTTCCTCAAAAACAGGATCCAGCTCATCTGTATTTTCCTCTGAAAGCCCCTCAAGCAGATATTCCAGGGAAGTTCCCGGTGTCTCCAGAAGTTCCATCTGGCTCTCCGGCTGATCTGCACGTGTTTCTTTGAGTTTCGGAAACAGCCTTTTGATCGTATGGATCAGGAACGCAGGGCTGCATGCCTCTCCCCTTCCATTTGACTGACTGTAGGAAAGGCTTAAGAGTTCCTTCGGCTTGGTCAGATTCAGGTAAAGATAAAACCTCTGCATGTTCATCAGTTCTTTGGGACCCGGGGCAAGTTCCATTCCCTGATCCTTAAAGAAAGCCCTGTCCATCTCTGTCAGGATCCCGCCGGACTGCGTGTTCTTTGGGATATTTCCCTCATTTACGCCGACAAAAAACAGTGCACACACGTCTTTGAGCCTGGTACGCTCCATATCACCGATCAGCACCTGATCCATACTCGGCGGGATCAGTGCAACTTTCGCCTGTGTCATTCCCGTTTCCAGGATCTGCTGAAACTCCTCCGGCGAAACCACCTCGTCCCCAAGGATCTCTGCCATCTTATCCAGAAGTTCCATCATGATACCAAAGATCTGCACGTATTCCTTTTCCATTGCCTTGTTTCCGATCTCATGGAAATAGAGCTCCTGAACTTTCAGTTTCTGCTGGATCTGGCTCTGTACAATAAATTCATACAGATAACGACAGTATTCTTCCACTGTTTTCTTTTTTCCGGAAAAGCCATCTGCCAGGATTCCTGTCTCTCCGACAAAACGCTCCCGGATCTCGTTGATCTCCTGGATCTGGTCCGGATCCATACCTCTGTAGATGCGGACCCATTTCTCTCTCCATCTGCGGATCCCTCTGATTCCAAGCGCGATCACATAATTTTCCAGTTTATCCGCTTCACTTCTGGAGATATCAGACATCCCACAGCGGAGATAACGGAATACACTCTCATAACTGAATCCCTGAACGACCATCTCAAGTGCCGCACGGAGATATTCCACAAACGGATTCATAAGGATCGAATGTTTTTCATCAATAAAATATGGAATCCCGGCATCTTCAAAAACCTGTGCGGCTACGCTTCCATATTCCTCAAGATTTCCTGTGATAACCGCAATCTGTCCGTAACGATGATCCTTTTCTCTGACCAGCCGCAGGATCCGTCGGGCAGTTTCCTCCATTTCTTTCTCCGGATCTCTCGCCGAAAAGATCTGTATCTCCTGCTGCTCCCGCTCATAGACAGCCCTGTGGTAACGGAACAGATGCTGTTCCAGAAAATCAAGTGCCGGGGCATCCGCAAACCGGGACTTTCTGCCCGGCACGACCCAGACAGGCTCTTCGATATCCTTCGTAAGTTCCGCAAGAGAGCGGATCATCTTATGGCTCATATAAAAAAGCTCGTGCGGTTTTCCCAGCGCAAGAAACTGTTCTCTGACATCCATCGTCACCGTCACGGAAACTCTCTCACAGACAGCCAGAAGTTCCCGCAGGACTTCAAGCTGTACCGGTGTAAATCCTGTGTATCCATCCAGAAGAAGGACACTTCCCTTAAGTTTCTCAGAAAACTGGATCTCTTTTGCCAGAACCTCAAGAACTTCCTCCGCTGTCATAAAATGTCCGGAAAGATACTCGCGGAACGCCTGATACAGAACTTTCACATCCTGGAGTTTCATCTGGAGAAGCGTCTTATCCTCGCTCTCACGGATCATCTCATCCAGTTCCTCTTCTTTGATCTCGTACTGCATGAACTCCGAAATAAGAGACTTCACCTCATCCAGATAGCCTGGTTTCTTCATCTGATTTCTGAGATAGACCAGATCCTTCTGGTTCATCTGTACCAGTTTCTGGAGCACCATGTTTTTGCCTGTTTCTTCCATGATCCGTCTCGTATCACCGCCAACTTCCTCAAAAACGCGGTACGCAAGACGCTCAAAACTTAAGATATCAATATTGAGGATTCCCCCATCCGGATGCATTTCCACCAGAGTTTTCTGTGTCTGCATCGTAAACTGCTCCGGGACGATCACATAATAAAGTCTGTCGGGATTTGCTGACGCTTCCCGGATAATATTTTCATATGCGGTGCCGGATTTGCCTGCACCGGAATTTCCTATAATAAACTGCAGGGACATATCTTACCCCTTTCAACATTTTTTCTGAATAGCACCTCGCGGGATATTTCTGACATAAATCAGGACAGAGCCTAATAGGATATAAGGAAAGTATACCGGGGAACCGTAACCGCGAATCAGGAGGCGCAGACTATGAGCTCCAAAACAAAAATCATCGTTCTACATATGAAAGAGGTGATCTACACCTGTATTTTCCTTCTTCTCCTTGTGATCCTGGGTGTACTGGTCTTTTTTATGTTCGGTCCCGGAAAAGCACAGAATACCGCTCCAAAGACCGATTCCAGATATACCCCCGGCATTTACCGCACGTCTGTCCAGCTCAACAATAATTCCTTTGACCTGGAAGTGACCGTCGATGCCGACAGTATCCGTTCCATCCATCTGGCAAACTTAAGCGAGAGCACTGCCGCTATGTTTCCTCTCGTAGAGCCGGTCCTGGACTCTCTTGCAAGCCAGATCTATTCTACACAGTCTCTGGAAAATCTCGATTACGCCAGCGACCAGAAATATACAGCCCAGATGCTTATTCAGGCCATTGAAGAAACTGTCCAGAAAGCAGCTTCTTCCTGAAAACAGTTATCCCCAAAAACACATTGAGGTGTGATAAATCACACCTCAAAAAGTTACCTTAATTTCTTGCCTCAAGTTCCTCAATCTGCTTCAGCCAGAGTTTCGCGCATGCATCACTCGGCATTCTCAGGTCTCCTCTCGGAGAAACTGCTACACTACCAACTTTCGGTCCATCCGGCAGGCAGGAACGCTTGAACTGCTGCATAAAGAATCTCCGGTAGAAAGTCTTAAGCCATTTCAGGATCGTCTCATCATCATACTCGCCCGCAAATGCATTCTGTGCCAGACGGAAGATCTTTTTCGGCGGGAAGGTCCAGCGGAGCATGTAATACAGGAAGAAATCGTGAAGCTCATACGGTCCTACAAGATCTTCTGTCTTCTGTGAGATCACGCCATCCTTCGGCGGCAGAAGTTCCGGGCTTACCGGTGTATCCAGGATATCCAGAAGGATCTCTGAAAGCTTCGCATCCTCACAGGTATCTGCATAATATCTCACAAGATGACGGACAAGTGTCTTCGGTACGGATGCATTGACTGCATACATGGACATGTGGTCGCCATTGTAAGTTGCCCATCCAAGTGCCAGTTCCGAAAGGTCACCGGTTCCAATAACAATACCACCGGACTGGTTTGCAATATCCATCAGGATCTGTGTACGCTCACGTGCCTGACCATTCTCATAAGTGACATCATGTACTTTCGGATCATGTCCGATATCGCGGAAATGGAGATTTACCGCCTCGCGGATGTTGACTTCCTTGAGGGTTGCACCAAGACATTCACTTAACTGGCAGGCATTGTTATAAGTTCTGTCCGTTGTTCCAAAGCATGGCATTGTTACGGCTGTGATCTTTTCTCTCGGCATTCCAAGCATGTCAAATGCACGTACTGTCACAAGAAGTGCCAGTGTGGAATCCAGTCCGCCGGACAGTCCGATCACTGCATTCTGGCAGTGGATATGTGCCAGACGCTTCTTGAGTCCCATTGCCTGAATATTCAGGATCTCATCGCAGCGGCGTTCTCTCTCTTCTTTGATCCCCGGTACGAATGGTCTGGAATCAAATTTGCGGGTAAGCGGTGTTACTCCTCTGCCTGCATTAAAATAAACTTCGTTATAAAAAACATCCTGTCCTTCCGGTGCAAGATCCGGTACAAAGCGGCAGGTCGTCATCCTTCTTCTCTCATTATCCAGTCTGTGGATATCCAGATCCGCATAAAGTGCGCCATTGACAAAGCGTCTGCTCTCTGCAAGGATCGTGCCGTTTTCTGCAATCAGATTGTGGCCGCCGTAGACAACATCCTGGGTGGATTCTCCCTCTCCTGCTGTCGCATAGATATATCCGCAGAGAAGTCTTGCTGACTGTGCACTTACAAGGCTCTTACGATAAGAATCCTTGCCTACAACTTCATCACTCGCAGACAGGTTCACGATCAGGTTTGCTCCATGATATGCATGTCCTACGCTCGGAGGATTCGGAACCCAGAGGTCCTCGCAGATCTCAGCCGCGATCTTGAGTTTCGGCATTTCCTGACAGATGAACAGGATATTTGAGGAGATCGGGACATCCACTTCATCAAACTCTTCTGTTTCATCTTCATCAATATAATCCGGTTCCTCATCGATCTCTTCCAGTTCCTCAAAGGAGTCCTCTTCCTCCAGAGCCTCGACTTCTGCCTCAAGTCCAAATTCCACGTCCTCATCCGTCATCTCTTCGTCATGATGTAATCCATACTCAGACCTTCTGATCGTCACAGTTCCGTCTACATCCTCTCCGGAAGTGAAATATCTCGCCTCATAAAATTCATTATAATTCGGCAGATAAGTCTTCGGCACAAACCCAAGGATCTCACCATGGTTCAGTCCGGCTGCCACATTATAAAGTTTGCCCTTGTATTCCAGTGGAAGTCCTACAAAAATGATCGCATCTACATCCGCAGTCTCTTCTGCAATACGCATAAGCTGTACTTTGGCTTCCTCCAGAAGATTTTCCTGCCAGAAAAGATCTCCGCAGGTGTATGCTGTGATACACAGTTCCGGGAAAACCATGACTCTGGCTCCCTCTGCTTCCATCTCACGGACCATTTTGATAATTTCAGCTGCATTGAATTCACAGTCTGCTACCTGCACATCCGGCGTTCCTGCCGCTACTTTGATAAACCCGTCCTTCATATTCCTGCTTCTCCTTTATTTGCACTTTCTGAGGATTTCTTTGAGTTCTTCTACACTGAATGTATAATTGGTGTTACAGAAATGGCAGTTCAGTTCTACTTTCTTGCCTTCCTGGATCATCTCATTTAATTCTTTTCTTCCGATGCTGATCAGGGCTTTTTCTACACGTTCTTTGCTGCAGTTACAGTAAAATTCTGTCGGGATCCTGTCGTTGATCTCAATATCAAATCCATCCAGTACCTGCTCCAGAAGACTCTCAGGAGTGTGTCCCTGCTCCAGAAGTGTAGTCACAGACTGGATCTTCTGTACGTTTGCTTCCAGTTTCGCGATCGTTTCTTCCTCTGCAAACGGCATGACCTGAACGATAAATCCACCTGCCTGACGCACGGTATTATCCTTATTCATCAGAACACCAAGACCTACAGCGGACGGAACCTGTTCACTTGCTGCGAAATAATAAGTCAGGTCTTCTGCGATCTCACCTGTCTGAAGTGCCACCTGTCCCACATATGGTTCTTTGAGTCCCATGTCCTTGATGACCTGAAGGAAACCGTGTCCAACAGCACCGCCAACATCCAGTTTGCCCTTGGCATTTGCCGGGATGATAACATCCGGTTCAACGACATATCCCTTGACACGGCCTTTGGAATCTGCTGTAACCGTGATTCCCTGAAGCAGTCCGTCACCCTTGACCTGAAGTGTCAGGATATCCTTATCGCCCTTCATCATCACGCCCATCATCGAACCTGCTGTCAGAAGACGTCCAAGTGCTGCTGTTGCAACCGGGCTGGTGTTGTGATCCTTTCTTGCTGTCTCTACTGTCTCTGTTGTCACTGCTGCAAACGCACGGATCTGGCTGTCTGCCGCAATTGCTCTTACTATATAATCACTCATGAATTTACCTCGTTTCTTATTTTGCTTTGCCTTTTTCTCTTGCGATGAAGAATAACCGCTCGCTCTCCTCGGATGCCGCTTTGCCTGTGTAGGCATCGTATACAGCGAGAAGCTCCATTCCTGCCTCGCGGATCAGTTCTTCGATCTCTTCTCTCGGATATGCTTTCTGGCAGTGGACTTCCTCTGCCTTCTCATACAGTCCGTCCTCTCTCGGAAGAAAAACTGCCAGTTCATAATAGTTCAGTCCCTCTTCCTCATCGTAGCTGTTGTCCCAGATGAAACTTCCCTCATCACGGTTTTCTGCGATCGTCGTATCCCCAAGGATATCCCTGTACTTATGTACGGTATTCATATCAAACAGGAAAATTCCCTCCGGGTCAAGGTAATTATTTACCAGTTCAAAAACATGACGCAGTTCATCCCTGTCTGTAATATAATTGAGACTGTCGCAGACACTTACAACGGCCCGCACCGTTCCGTACAGTTCAAACTCCTGCATGTCCTGCAGAAGATACAGGATATCCTGTCCGGATTCGACTCTTTTCTCCATTGCCTCCGCAAGCATCTCCTCGGAATTGTCCACACCAATCATATCATAACCCTTGTCCGCAAGCAATCCCGTCATCGTTCCTGTTCCACATCCAAGTTCCAGTACCAGGCCATCCTCGATCCCATATTCTCTCAGATGACCGGTGATATAATCCGCCCATTCTTCATAATCAATATTATCCATGAACAGGTCATACACCTGTGCAAATTTCTCATATGCTCCCATCGTCGTCCCCCTGTTTATATTTTGTGAGTAAAAAGGCAGATGATCGCTCACCTGCCTTTCCTTCTTATCTCATGCTGACGATAAATCAGATCGTGTTCTGTTGTTACTGAACAGGCATATAATATACGTCTGCTCCCTCACCATGCCAGTAGTAGCTTGTTCCGTTCTCGTCGTAAGCGTCCTCATCGCTGGTAAAGTTGTAGGTATTTCCGTCAAAGTCAACCCAGCTTCCGTTTCCGTCCGGTGTGATCACAAGCGGATGTCCGTCAGAATTACGATAGATGGTTCTTGTCTCATCTGTGTTGGAAAGCTGCTCATCTGTGAATCCTGCAGAGTTGGAAATTGTTGTAGAGCTGGAATCACTGGAGCTGTCATAGCTTTCGGATCCGTCGCTGCTGCTGTCTGTGCTTCCTGTTGTATCTGTGGCTGCACTGCTGTCTGTTCCTGCCGCAGAAGTATCTGCTGCTGCGCTGCTGTCTGCTGCATTTGCGTTTGCATCAGAAGAAGCTGCGTTTGCATTGTCGGCTGCCGGAGTGGAAGCTGCTGCCTGCTTCGGAGCTGCTTCTTTCAGAGAAGAATCACCAAGGATCTGGAAAGAATCTACGGATGATTTCACTGCGGAAAGAACATCTTCTTTGTTAACAGATGCTTCGATGCTGTAGTATTCGGAATCGTTTGCGATAACCTTGTGGATCACATACAGGCTTCCGTTGCTCTTCTCTGTGTTCAGCATCTTGGTTGTGTAGGTGTACACGCCAATGCCATTCACATCTGTAGAAGTGTAGTCCTGGATCTCAAAGTCTGTTCCGTCAACCTTGTCTCCGTCTGCCTGCTCAAGAGAGGTAGCCATGTCCTGTGTGCTTGGGATCACGGTTGAAGCCATGGTGTCTGCTCCCTGTCCGTGAAGGATCAGAATCTTGCCCTCGTCAGGAGATTCAAAGCTGAGTGTATCTGCTTCATCTGTCTTGTTTGCCCATGTTGCGTTTGGAAGGTTGATCGCTACGGATTTGTCTGCGGATGTATAGGTAGTAGCCTGTACATTCGGAGCGATCGTGGCTGTCGGAGCTGGTGTCTCGGTTGCCACCGGTGTTGGTGTTACACTTACTGCAACAGACTCATCCGGATTACTGCCGCCGAAACTGCAGGCAGCCATAAATACAGATGCTGATATGGCAATTGCTGAAATCGCAAGAATTCTTTTGTTTCTCATAACATCCTCCTTAATATCGGTTATGATTATAGTTTATAATAAAACCTTTGTGCTATATTTTACAATTTTATTACATGCATGTCAATGAATTTTCCCTGATGGTTTATGAAAATCCTGTAAAATATTGTGAATTTTCTGTGTCGGATATCTTCTTTTCTGTAATCTTTTATCTGCGTTTTTTCCTGAAAATATATGGGTTTCAGAGCTTTTTGTAATCATACATATGCAGCTCATGAAGTGCCCTTGTCGCTGCAATATATTTCGCCTGTTTACTCAGTCCGTCCTCTGCATCTGCTGCAAAAACTCCGAATACCTGATCAAACTCCAGACCTTTTGCAAGATAGAACGTAGTCACTGTCAGACCTTTTTTGAAATTCTGACTGTCACGGTTCATGTACGATAACTGGTACTCTCCGTCCGGGTCCAGGTTTTTCAGTTTCTCTTCTATATAGAGATACGCATGCTCTGCCTCTCTTTCTGTAAAAAAGATCAGCGCTTCTGTCTCATAGTCTGCTCTCTTTGCTTCCCAGTCTACGATCACCTGATCCAGAGCTTCCTCAAGCTTCGCAAAAGACCGCTCCTCAACCGGCTCGCCGTGGCGTTCGAACAGTTCCATATCCTGGATTCCGGTAAGCTTATTGGCATACTCTGCGATCTCCATCGTGTTTCGATAGCTTCTGTTCATAACGATCTTGCGGATATCCCTGCCAAAGATCTTCGGCAAAAATTTCAGTACATCCTGCTGCTGCTCTTCCATCGTCTGTGCCTTATCTCCGAGGATCGTCATCCTGCACGGGAAAAGTTTCCGAAGGAGCACATACTGGATCCAGGAATAATCCTGCATCTCATCAACCACGACATGCTTGATGCCATGATGATTTTTGCAGCGGAAAAGAGAATATTTCAGATAAAGGACCGGATAGACATCCTCATAACGCAGCTTACGCTTCTCCAGCGGAACACGCGGCAGTGGATCGTAGCCTGCCTCTTCAAGAAAACGACTGTACAGAACATAGCAGTCTCTCGTCTCATACATACGCAGAAAACGCTCCGTCAGTTCTTCCTTTTCTTCATCTGCGAGGTCTCTGTCCCTCAGTGTCTCCACCTGATCGATGAAATATTCTGCCACTGCCTCCATTCTGGAAAGAAGCGGAATATCCAGGAACTTAAAGTAAAACAGATCAATGATCTCCTTCTCGGAAAGCGTACAGCCCTTGTACTCTATGTCCTTGAAATTCATCAGTTCATCTTCCAGCCCTAGCATGTAAGCGTCCATCTGACCTGCAAATCCTGCCGACTGTTTCTCCCTGCACAGTTCCTGTGATTCCGGAATAAGGACAGAACGCTCGATCTGGTCATACCTGTCCTCACAGTCAGAAACGATCCCCTTAAGTTCACGGTAGGCAAACAGATCAAAACTCATCTCGCGGATATTTTCCTCTCCCAGTTCCGGCAGGATGTGCGAGATATAATCTGCAAACACACCATTCGGTGAAAGGACCAGGATATTGGAAGATTTCAGATTTTCTCTGTCGTGATACAGAAGATACGCGATCCTGTGAAGTGCAACAGAAGTCTTACCACTTCCCGCAGCTCCCTGGATTACCATAATCTTATCACTTGTGTTTCGGATAATTGTATTCTGCTCTTTCTGGATCGTCCGGACGATGTTTTTGAGCTGGACTTCGCCCTTGCTTCCAAGCTCTGCGCCCAGGATCTCATCATCGATCTTGACATCGCTCTCAAACTCGTAGATCATTTTTCCATTGCGGATCTTGTACTGCCATTTGGAAGTAATCTCGCCTTCAAAAACACCGGAAGGTGCCTCATAGGACGCAGAACCCTTGTCGTAATCATAAAAAAGTCCGCTGACCGGAGCACGCCAGTCATACACCAGTGGCAGGCTCCCCGCCCGCTCCGAGAGATTTCCGATCCCTATATAAAAAAGCTCCGGCTCGTCATCTCCGTCATACCGAAAATCCACTCTTCCAAAAAACGGAGAATCCATCATCTTCTTAAATCTCTTGCGAAGAAGGAACTGTTCTTCATTCGCATTCATCTGACGGAAAAGCGCCTGCTGGTTATCAAAATTTTCATAACCGTACTCATCCATCTCTGTATAGTTTTCCCAGTAATATTCGTGCATATCCTCGATCTCTTTCTCACCCTCAAGGATCGCAGCATCTGTCTCGGCAAGACGTTTCTTCAGACATTCCATTACATGCAGCAGGTACTCTCTGCCATTTTCTATATTGCCGCTCATCATAAATACCTCCCTTTCCTGCCAGACTTTTTATTAAATATAATTTTCTTATTATACTCAAAAAGACAGCCGTTGACAAGAGCTGACTCCTGCCAATAGCTGCCTTTTCGTGGCTTAAAATTCTGGTTTTATTTCTGGCTTTATGAGCAAAGTTCTGAAGAACCATTGTCAAACTGGCTGTTGTAAAGGTCTGCATAGAATCCTTTGGCTGCCAGAAGTTCTTCATGATCGCCCTGCTCGATGATGTCTCCGTCCTTCATAACGAGGATCAGGTCTGCATCCTTGATCGTGGAAAGTCTGTGTGCGATAACGAAACTGGTTCGTCCCTTCATCAGATTATCCATCGCTTTCTGGATCTGCATTTCTGTTCTTGTATCGACGGAGGATGTTGCTTCGTCAAGGATCAGGATCTTGTTGTCCGCAAGGATCGCCCTCGCGATCGTAAGAAGCTGTTTCTGTCCCTGGGAAATGTTGCTGGTCTCTTCATCCAGTACCATCTGGTATCCGCCCGGCTGCTGCATGATGAAGTTGTGGATATGTGCTGCTTTTGCTGCTGCGATCACTTCTTCATCCGTTGCATCCAGTCGGCCATAACGGATGTTTTCCATGATCGTTCCGGAGAACAGCCAGGTATCCTGTAGCACCATACCGAACATCTCGTGAAGTTCGCTTCGGTTGAAGTTTCTGACATCGTGTCCGTCTACCTTGATTGCACCCTTATTCACATCATAGAAACGCATCAGGAGTTTGACCATGGTGGTCTTACCTGCTCCGGTCGGACCTACGATTGCGATCTTCTGTCCGTCATGTACATCTGCGGAGAAGTCATGAACGATGATCTTATCCGGGTTGTAACCGAACTCTACATGCTCGAACTGTACATTTCCATTCAGACCTTCGATAGAATCCGGATGTTCCGGCTGCTGTACTTCTTCCTCTTCCTCGATGAATTCAAATACTCGCTCGGATGCCGCTGCGGATGACTGCAGGAGGTTTGTTACCTGCGCGATCTGCTGGATCGGCTGTGTAAAGTTACGGATATACTGGAAAAAGGACTGGATATCACCGACTTCGATGGAACCTTTGATAACAAAGACTCCTCCAAGCAGTGCTACCATTACATATCCGAGGTTTCCTACGAACTGCATGATCGGCATCATCATTCCTGAGAAAAACTGTGATTTCCATGCAGATTCATAAAGTTTCTTGTTGTCTTTTTCGAATTCTTCCAGAACATCGTTTTCTTTGTTGAATACTCTTACTACGTCATGTCCGCCGAAGTTTTCTTCAATCTGACCATTGACTGCGCCAAGGTAATTCTGCTGTGCCTGGAAGTATTTCTGTGAATGCTTCATCACTGCCTGGATGATAAACATGGAAACCGGCAGGATCAGAAGTGCTGCCAGTGTCATCCACACATTGATGGAAAGCATCATGATAAATACACCGATCAGAGTTGTCACAGATGTGATCAGCTGTGTCAGACTCTGGTTCAGACTCATCTGCAGTGTATCAACATCGTTTGTTACACGGGAGAGGATCTCACCGTTTGTCCTGCTCTCGAAATAATTCAGAGGCAGTTTGTTGATCTTCTTTGAAATATCTTTACGGAGGTTGTAGGTCACGTCATTGGAGATACCAGTCATGATCCAGCCCTGGATAAAGGAAAAGCATGCGCTTGCCACATACAGTCCCAGTGTCCACAGAAGGATCGTGCCGATCTTCGTGAAATCAATGCCTCCGGTTCCGTTTACCTTTGCAACCAGACCTGTATAAAGTTCGGTTGTCGCTTTACCAAGGATCTTAGGTCCTGCAATATTAAAGATTGTTCCTGCGATCGCAAAAATGAACACCATCACAAAACGCAGTTTATAGCGTCCCATGTAGCGGAACAGTTTGCCCATCGCACCTTTGAAGTCTTTTGCTTTTTCTGTCGGGCGCATTCCTCTGCCGCCCATCGGTCCACGTCGTCTCTGTCCACTCATGCCAATTCCTCCTCTGACAACTGACTCATTGCAATCTGGCGGTAAACTTCACAGTTCTTCATCAGTTCTTTGTGAGAACCGATACCAGCCATATGTCCGTCATCCAGGACAATGATCTTGTCTGCATTCAGGATCGTACTGATACGCTGTGCAACAATGATCGTTGTCGCATCTTTTGTATGTGCTTTGAGTGCTTTACGCAGGGTACTGTCTGTCTTGAAGTCCAGTGCAGAAAAGCTGTCGTCAAAAATAAAGATTTCCGGTTTCTTGGCAATCGCTCTCGCGATCGAAAGTCTCTGTTTCTGTCCACCGGATACGTTGGTTCCTCCCTGTGCGATCGGGGATGTGTATTTCTCCGGTTTTGTCTCGATAAACTCCGTTGCCTGTGCAACTTCTGCTGCTTCTTTTACTTCTGCTTCTGAAATATCAGTCTTGCCGTAACGGATGTTGGAATCGATCGTACCTGAGAAAAGGACTCCCTTCTGCGGTACGTATCCAAGTCTGGATCTGACTTCTTTCTGTGTCATATCACGGACATCGATACCGTCCACGAGAACTTTACCTTCTGTCACATCGTAAAAACGAGGGATCAGGTTTACAAGAGTACTCTTGCCGCTTCCGGTACTTCCGATGATGGCAATCGTCTCACCCTTCTCCGCCTTGAAGGAAATGTCCGTCAGGACATTCTCTCCTGCTTCCGGATAAGCGAAACTTACATGGTCGAATTCAACCGTTCCTTTGATATTCTCGGCTGGCTGGACCGGATTCTCCGGATCTGTGACGCTTACTTTTGTCTTGAGAACGTCATTGATGCGAAGTGCTGCCACGTTTGCTCTCGGGAGCATGATGGACATGGCTGTGATCATCAGGAAGGACATGATGATCTGCATTGCATACTGGATGAATGCCATAACATTACCTACCTGCATAGTTCCGTTATCAACGGCATAGGAACCGCTGTAAATGATCAGTACGGAAACACCGTTCATAATAAGCATCATGGTCGGCATCATAAAGGTCATGCATCTGTTGACGAACAGGTTTGTCTTTGTCAGTCGCTCGTTTGCTTCCTCGAAACGTTCTTCTTCGTGTTTCTCACGGCTGAATGCACGGATGACCGGGATACCGGTAAGGATCTCACGTGTTACCAGATTCAGTTTATCGACCAGTGTCTGTAATGCGGTAAATTTCGGCATTGCCACCTGGAACAAAACGATAATGACTACCAGGATCAGTCCGACTGCCAGACCAAGGATCCAGGTCATGGAAGAATCGGTATTAAGTACACGGATCACACCTCCGATACCAAGGATCGGCGCATAAAGAACAATACGGAAAAGCATTGCCATTACCTGCTGCACCTGCTGGATATCGTTCGTACAGCGGGTGATCAAAGATGCTGTGGAAAACTTGTGGTATTCACGGCTTGAGAAGGTGATAACCTTGCGATACACGGCATTTCTCAGGTCATGACCAAGTGCTGCTGCCACTCTGGATGAAAGGAATACGACACAGATCGCACAGAGCATCGTTACCAGTGCCATACCAAGCATCTTGACACCTGAAATCTTGATGTAATGCATCTGGATCGCATCTACGTCCTCTCCCAGTGCCTCATATTCGCTCTTCACATAAGCGACACCTGCCTGGGTGATGATGGAATCCTGCATGCTGTCGATCTTCTCGCTGAACTTCTCAGTCATCGCATCAAGTGCTTCCTCTGGCATCATGGCGATCGCCTGCATCGGGTCTGTTCCCTCTGGAACACTCATCTGGGAGAGCATGGCTGTAACTTCTTCGCTTCCGGATGAAAGACTTGCCACGATCATCATCGGTTTGCCGAAGATACTGTTCAGTTCGTCCCGTTCGTCACTTGTTATATCGTCTTTGAGTACGAGATCGTCTCCGTCTTCTTCATAAAAAGAATCTACGGTTTCTTTGTCGTCGTCATCCATAAACAATTGTAAGCTGTCCATGGATGTCTTTCTGATCTTTTCAGGGACGCTGTCTTCGATTCCGCTCTGCTGGATACCTACATTCACGATCTTGGAAGTGTAGTCCGGCAAAGACAGATCACAGTATGCCTGAAGAAACAGAAGGGCTATGATCAGGATGATATAGCCTGCTGATTTTTTCAGATACTTCATCAGTTTGATCACTTTTGCTGCCTCGCTTTCTTTGTGTCATTTTTTCCGGATGATCCGGGTATTTTATCGATATTTGCGGTTATCTGCTCCAGAAATCTTCGTAAGAGACAAAGTTCTGCATCACTGAAACCGTCAAGAAGGATCTTCTCATTTTCTTCTACTCGTTTCATGCCGCGTTCCTTGGCCTGTTTGCCTTTCTCTGTCAGGTAGATTCTGGAGACACGCTGGTCTTTTTCATCTGCTTTGCGGAAAAGGAATCCTGCTTTTTCCAGCCGCTGGACGGTCACATTGACGGTCGGCGGTTTGATTCTCAAATGTTCTGCAATCTCGCGCTGGCTCAATCCGTCTTTATATGCCAAAAGTCCAAGCACCGGGATCTGTCCCGGATAAATTCCAAGTTCCTGCATCTGCCCAAAGCACTTCCCCATAAAGCGGCGGTCGATCCGCATAAACATAGACAAAAAACTCATTCTATGCTCTTCAGGGGCGAACCCTGGTTCTTCTCCTATAAACACCTTTTCACCTCCGTACTAAAACATATTTCATTTCATTAGTCAGCTATTAATTAGTCGGCTAATTGTTTATTATATGCATCTGCACAAAAAATGCAACTGTTTTTTGTATATTTCACACTTTTTTTAGATTTTATAAAGGAACAACTTACGGATAAAAGAAGAAAATCATTTTGCCCGGCTAATGATTCAAACACTTAGCAGAAACACCACTTATCTCTCCCCAATATAATATACAATGCATCAAAAAAGGCATCTGCCTCCCACCTTATATCTGTGGAAAAGCAAATGCCTTTTCGCGTTATTGTTTTATACAAACTGGTTTGTCACTGTGTCGTACTGATAATCAATTGATGACAGTTTCTCTACCAGTTCCTCTCTGGATATGTCTTTGTCTTCGCAAAAAGCATCCAGGGAGGAATAAAAATCTCTCAGCTGTGTGTTGACGTAGCTCAACAGCATCACCGGATCTCTTGGTATCATATTTTACCTCCTGTGGTATCCTGCCGCTGAGCACTTCTCACACAGCAGCAATTTATTTCGTATTGATCACAAACTCGCCGTCTCTGACATCCAATACAAGTGTATCACCTGCATGAACGTCACCGGAAAGGATCTTCTTGGCTGCAAGTGTCTCTACATAATTCTGCAGATAACGTTTCAGCGGACGTGCACCGTATACCGGGTCGTAGCCGTTCTCAATTACCTGAGTCCTTGCTGCATCGGTCAGTTCCAGAGAAAGCTCCTGGTCTGCCAGACGGTTGCTGAGTTCGCGTACCATAAGGTCTACTATGCCGCCAATGTTGTCTTTTGTCAATGGTTTGAACATGATAATTTCATCCAGACGGTTCAGGAACTCTGGGCGGAAGTGTCCACGCAGGTCGTTCATAACGAGTTCCTGTGCATCCGGTTTGATGTTTCCGTTCTCGTCGATACCGTCGAGAAGATACGGGGAACCGATGTTGGATGTCATGATCAGGATCGTATTCTTGAAGTCTACCGTTCTGCCCTGAGAATCAGTGATACGACCATCGTCCAGAACCTGCAGAAGTACATTGAATACATCCGGATGTGCTTTCTCGATCTCATCAAACAGGACAACGCTGTACGGTTTACGACGAACAGCCTCTGTAAGCTGACCGCCCTCTTCGTATCCAACATATCCCGGAGGCGCTCCGATCAGACGGGATACAGAATATTTCTCCATGTACTCACTCATATCGATTCGTACCATATTCTGCTCGTCATCAAACAGAGTTGCTGCCAGAGTCTTGGCAAGTTCTGTCTTACCGACACCGGTAGGTCCAAGGAACAGGAAGGAACCGATCGGTTTGGACGGGTCTTTGATTCCTGCTTTGGAACGAAGGATCGCATCTGTTACAAGACGTACACCTTCATCCTGTCCGATCACACGTTTATGAAGTTCGTCTTCCAGTCCGAGAAGTTTGGTTCTCTCGCCTTCGGTCAGTTTCGTTACCGGAATGCCGGTCCAGCGGGAGATGATCCTTGCGATCTCATCGTCTGTGACAGCTTCGTGTACCAGACTGCGGTCGCTTTCTTTGACCTGTTTTTCCTCGATCTCAAGCTGTTTCTGGAGTTTCGGAAGTTCACCATACTGCAGTTCGGCAGCTTTTTCCAGATCGTAGTTCTGTTTTGCTTTCTGGATCTGTTTATTGATATCCTCGATCTGCTCACGTAATTTCTGGAGCTTCTCTACGGAATGTTTCTCATTGTCCCACTGAGCTTTCTGAGTGTTGAAGGTGTCACGCATCTCTGCAAGCTCTTTCTGCAGTTCTGCAAGACGCTCCTTGCTCAGATTGTCTGTTTCTTTCTTAAGAGCAGACTCTTCAATCTCAAGCTGCATAATCTTACGTCTCTGCTCATCCAGCTCTGTCGGCATGGAATCCAGTTCTGTCTTGATCAGGGCACAGGCCTCATCTACCAGGTCGATTGCCTTATCCGGCAGGAACCTGTCTGTGATGTATCTGTGCGAAAGTGTAGCTGCTGCTACCAGTGCACTGTCTGTGATCTTGACACCATGGAAGACTTCGTATCTTTCCTTCAGTCCACGAAGGATAGAAATGGTATCTTCTACGGTCGGCTCATCAACCATAACCGGCTGGAAACGACGTGCCAGTGCGGCATCTTTCTCAATGTACTGACGGTACTCGTCCAGTGTGGTGGCACCAATACAATGCAGTTCACCTCTGGCAAGCATAGGTTTCAGCATATTGCCTGCATCCATCGCACCGTCTGTCTTACCGGCTCCGACGATCAGATGAAGCTCATCGATGAAAAGGATAATCTCACCCTCACTCTTTCTTACTTCTTCAAGAACAGCTTTCAGACGTTCCTCAAATTCACCACGATACTTGGCACCTGCAACCAGTGCTCCCATATCCAGTGCAAAAATCTTCTTATTCTTAAGGCCTTCCGGAACATCGCCGGCAACGATTCGCTGTGCCAGTCCTTCGATGGCTGCTGTCTTACCGACACCAGGCTCACCGATCAGTACCGGGTTGTTCTTAGTCTTACGAGAAAGGATACGGACAATGTTACGGATCTCTGCATCACGTCCGATGACCGGATCAAGCTTCTGGTTTCTTGCCTTCTCGACAAGATCCTCTCCGTATTTGTTCAGGGTATCATAAGTTGCTTCCGGATTGTCGCTGACAACTCTCTGGTTGCCTCTCACAGTAGAAAGTGCCTGGAGAAATCTTTCTCGGGTGATACCGAATTCGTTGAAGATCTTCTTCATGCTCGGGCTCGGCTGTGTCAGCAGGGACAGGAACAGATGCTCAACGGAAACGTACTCATCTCCCATTGCCTTTGCTTCGTTCTCTGCATTTACAAGAGATTTGTTCAGATACTGTCCAAATCTCAGATCGCCGCCGGATACCTTAACCTTCGCATCCAGGGCTTTCTTCACTACGTTGATAAAATAATCTTTATTGATCTCCATCTTCTCAATCAACTTGAGAATCAGGCTGTCTTCCTGTGTCAGCAGCGCATACAGAAGATGCTCCTGCTCTACTTCCTGGTTGCCATACTCATAAGCAACCTTCTCAAGGTCCTGAACAGCCTGGATGGATTTCTGTGTAAATTTACTGATATTCATAGGCTTTCCTCCTCTATATCGTAGGAAAAGGATACCGAAATTTCTTTCCGTACCCTTTGGGTTATCTTTGTTATACTGGTAATATAACACATGTTGTTAGCACTGTAAAGATGTGAGTGCTAATTATTTTGTGAAGATTCTGTGAATTTTCTATTTTCGTTTATACAGAAAACACGAGGCTGACAGTTCTCAATTCTTTTAAACTCAGCACATCCAAATTAAATCATCAACAATTTTTCAAAAATATCCGATAATTTTTCTGGCAAAAAACGCAAGCCATAAAATTGACTTGCGTTTTTGGGGCAATTTTTTTGAGTTGTTATTTTACGGTAATGGTAATGCTCTGTTTCTTACTTCCAGATTTGACGGTGATCTTTGCGGTTCCGCGTTTTCTGGCGGTGATTATGCCGTTTGCGGTGACTGTCGCTATGTTTTTGTTGGAGGTTGTGTAGGTTACTTTTTCCTGTGAAGTTGATGGCGTTACTGTGGTGGATATTGTTTTCTTTGTTCCTGCTTTAAGGGTGGCTTTTGTGAAGGATACTCTTATTGCAGTTGTTTTTACAGTTCCGCTCTGAACTTTCACGTTGATTCGTTTTACTGCTCCTCCGGCAAGCCGAATGGTTACATTGGTGTTTCCGGTTCTGCCCTGTGCTGTTAACTGGATCTTTCCGTCTTTTGTGTATCTTGTTACTCT
>NZ_JBBMEI010000037.1:0-37629 GCF_040096655.1 Blautia intestinihominis
CCCGTTAATTCACGGAGAAGATGGGCACAGCAGACTGCATGCTGAATATCCGGATAATTCCAGTAGGAAGCCCAGCAATCGTGCATGGCAATCCCTTTGAATTCCGGGAGAACACCGCATTGTTCCATGCCTGCATTTCCACGTTTGGGACTGATATCAAGATAGGTGTATTCACAATTAAAATTTGATACTTCTATTTTAACGGAAAATGGGGTAAAAAGCGAATCGTAAGATTTTTGCATACTGTCAAAATGACGGTGGATAACCAGAAAAAATCAGAGATTAAATGCTGATAACACCCGGATAAAATCCACAAAAATGCTGTTATCTGGGTAAAACTAAGGAGTTATGTTTCAGAAATCCACAAACCCAAAGCACTTGGCAACCAAACTGAAAAATTATCCACATTTTACACTAAAACGATGACGAAACAGAAATTTTATTTTCTCTGTTTTGCCGAAAAATCAAGATGTACTTAACGGGGTACTGAATAGTTACTTAATTTTTTATAAAATATGCGAAATAAAAAAGAACATACGTTTGCAAAAGGACATTGAAAACAGGGATGAGTTATAGTATAATAGCAAGAAATAAAAGGCTTGTAGGTAGGTGGAATATGCTAGAAAAAATTATAGAACTTACAAACGAATATATAGAAAGTATGCCAAAAAAAGAGCGTAAAAAATATGGACAGTTTTTTACAAGTATGGAGACTGCCCGTTTTATGGCTAGTTTATATAATATTGATGAAAAGAAGAGTAAGGTAAGCGTACTCGATGCAGGAGCAGGTTCGGGCATATTATCATGTGCCTTCATTGAAAGATTGGAAACGATAGATTCCATTCAGAAAATTGAGCTTACCTGTTATGAGAATGATAATAACGTATTGCAATTGTTGAAGCGAAATTTGGAATACTGCAAGGAAAAATCTGGAAAAAAGATAGTCATTAATATAATCGAAGATAATTATATCCTTAGTCAGTATCTTGATTTTAATCATATGATAGGTGGAAATGATAATCCTAGGAAATATGATTTTGTAATTGGCAATCCGCCATATATGAAAATCCCTAAAGATGCTCCAGAAGCAACAGCAATGCCGGAGGTATGCTACGGGGCACCGAATTTGTATTTTATTTTTGCTTCTATGGGACTGTTTAATTTATGTGAGGATGGGGAAATGGTATATATTATTCCTCGATCATGGACATCCGGAGCATATTTTAAACGCTTTAGAGAGTACTTCCTGACAGTAGGTAAACTGGAACATATTCATCTTTTTGTTAGCCGTAGTAAGGTGTTTGACAAAGAGAGTGTATTGCAGGAAACGATTATTATTAAGGTGAGAAAAACGGTTAAAACGCCAGAAACCGTTACCATTACATCTTCGCAATCAAATAGTGACTTTGGCGAAATTACTTCATTGACAGTCCCGTATGATTTGGTTGTAGCTGGTGAGGATTATTATGTTTATCTTGTGACAGATGAAAACGAAGTAGAGGTTTTGAGAAAACTTCATAAATTTGATAAAACGCTGCCTGCAATTGGAGTAAAAATGAAAACAGGGTTAACGGTGGATTTCCGTAATCGTGAAATTCTGCGGGACGAGGAAGAAGAAGGAGCGATTCCTTTATTTTATTCGCAGCATATAAAACAGGGAAAGGTAGAGTTCCCAATACAGAAAGAACATGAATATGTGGTGACAGAACAAAAGGGATTGATGCAGGATAACAAGAATTATCTGTTTGTGAAACGATTTACGGCAAAGGAGGAACCTCGAAGATTACAGTGTGGAGTGTACCTGGCAAAAAGATTTCCACAATATAAAAAGATAAGTACGCAGAATAAAATTAATTTTGTGGATGGTGTATTAACGGAAATGTCAGAATGCCTGGTGTATGGGTTGTATGTATTGTTTAATTCAACGCTTTACGATGAATATTATCGTATTTTGAACGGATCTACGCAGGTTAATTCAACAGAGATCAATGCAATGCCTGTGCCGGATTTAGAAGATATTCAGGAAATGGGAAGAAAAGTGCTTAAAAGTAGGGACTATTCAGAGGCAAATTGCAATTTAATATTGGAGGGGTACTGTGGAGAAGAAGATAGAAGAAACAAGGGAATTTCTGCAAACAATAGGTATGCCTAAGGCACAGCAAGCGGATATATGTTGTTACGTGATACTGGCAATGGCGGGAGTAAAACCAGATATGTCATGGAGTGAAGCAACAAATGAATGGATTCGTATTCATGATATTATTCAGTTTGTTAATGCATTTTATGGTATGAGTTATGCGGAAAATAGTAGAGAAACGTTTAGGAAGCAGGCTCTGCACAGATTCCGAACAGCAGCCTTAATAGAGGATAATGGAAAGGCAACTAACAGTCCGAATTATAGGTATAGACTGACGGAAGAAACAGTACAAATACTAAGAACTATGGGAACTCCAAAGTGGAGGGAATCTATAAAGCGATTTCTTTGCTACCATGAGAAGTTAATTGATCTATATGCTTCTAAAAAGAAGATGACAATGATGCCGGTAAATATAAATGGTGAAAGCTTTAAATTTTCTACAGGTAAGCATAATGAACTGCAAAAAGCCATTATTGAAGAATTTGCACCGAGATTTGCACCCAATTCTGAATGTTTATACGTTGGAGATACAATAGAAAAAGATTTGGTAAAGAATGTAGAAAAATTGAAAGAGCTGGGATTTGAAATTACACTACATGATAAGATGCCGGATGTTGTGCTGTACCGGGAAGATAAGGACTGGATTTATTTTGTAGAATCGGTAACATCGGTCGGTCCGATGGATCCGAAGCGCATATTGGAAATTGAAGAAATGACAAAAGATGTTACGGCAGGAAAGATATTTGTAACAGCATTTCTGGACTTTAAGACATACAAAAAGTTTGCAGAGGAACTTGCCTGGGAGACGGAGGTTTGGATTGCTGAAATGCCGGAACATATGATACATTTGAATGGGGACAAGTTTATGGGACCGAGATAAAACAGGATTACAAATTTTAATTAAGAAAGGGGTTCTTGTTATGAAAGCATATTCTTTTGAAAATTGGTTAAATAATACTATCGAAACTCCATTTTTGTTTTTTGTTCAAAGTATGGAAGAGATGCTATTTCCATATGGGCATGATTCATATAAGGTTCCTACGTTAAATTTTCATTTTTTATGTGTTGAAATATTATCAAGTATAGAAAAGATAGAAGCAGACATTATCGATAAAGGAAATATGCGTCCTATGTTTGATGAATTGTCGAGTGTGTTTGAAAATGATTATGTTGCAAGAAAACTATATGGAACAGATTTTTATAGCTTGTTTTATAATAAAAACGATAAAGGAGAATATGCCAGAGATTGTGCACAGTTAAATAAAGATCCTGGATCTGAAATTTCATTGAAAATAATTCGTAAAACATTGCTATTTCTAATAGATGATATGGCAATAGAAGATAAATATTTGAATACTCTCAAGAGTGAGATAGAGCAACTTTTACAAAAAACGATTTTGAATATTAAAGATTCAGAAAAACTTTCAAATTTAAGCAGACTTCTGCTAACGGAATTAATCAATCGTGGATATAGTCAAGAGTATATCTATGCTCAAATAAAAGAACGATATTATTCATGTGAAAATGAAATAATGGATGTGTCAGAAGAGATAAATTTATTTTGGGAGATGTTTTCATTTAAAGAATATAAATATAATGTAATTTTGCCGATAAAAAGAGCCGATATAAAAAAATTACTGGATCATTTTCAGAATATTACTGTAACAGAAAATAAGCAGGAATTATTTGGAAACTCTTGCAGATGGGTAGTGGAAATAGAGATTAATTCTTTGGATCCAGAAAGTGCTCGGATTGAAGCCTCTTCTTTAATTAGTTTGTTCGTATCACTAAAGCAATATAATAGTCATATAAGTAAAGCTTATTATGCAAATAAAGCTATTGTAAAGGAGATTGAGTCAGGAAAAGAGTATAATTTATCAAAGCCGGCTACTTTATTATCAAGAGGGCGTACAAGAACAGAGGAACAAACATATGTCCGTATAGGGGAAATGATACAAAATTTTCCTGTTATAGGGGGGAAAATGATCAATGCTATTAATTTACATTCTTCTGCAATGGAATCAAGAAATGTGAGCAATCAATTACTTAATTTGTGGACTATTGTAGAAGTGCTTATTGAAATCGATAAGCATTATAGTTATAGTAAAATAGTACAAATTAGTAATACACTCACAACAGTTTTGAATTCATCATACATAAAATCTTTAATAGAACAGTTAATATTTGATTTAGAACATTGCTGTGTCGAGTTTGATAATCGACTCGAGAATATTACAAAGGGAAATACAAAAGTGGAAAAGATGGTTGCAATGTTAGTACTTCCTGAATTTGATCAGAATAAAACAGATTTAGTAAATGCATTAATAAATTATCCACTTTTACAATATAGAATTCAACATTATTCTGAAAGATTTTCTAATAGATTTGAATTAAAGAAAGTTCTTTCTAATCATCGAAGAAGGTTAGAATGGCAAATAATGCGAATCTATAGAAATAGGAATATGATTGTTCACGACGGATCGCACTTTCCATATATAGATTTAATTGTACAAAATCTTCATTTTTATATAGATGCGTTAATGGATACTATAAATTTTTATGTTGGAAAAGGGTATACCTCACTTGAAGTTATATATGCTTTATTAAATCGTAAAGAATTCGAATATCATATAACTTTGGAGAAAAAAGATAATAATAAAAATCCATTATCTATTAATGATGATTTTGTAACCACAGTATTGGGAAATGCTTATGTAGAGTGATTAGAGATTATTTGCTAGAGAATTTAGAGTTTAGTATACCAAATAGAACCATAATACCGATACAAAAATGTATAGTGACAAGGATTTATTTGCGAGTTTGAATAATTGCAAATGTTCTTTCGCACTCCCTTTTGACACAATTTTACTAATCCTGCCTGACAAAACTACACCGTGCCAAAAGCCCTAAAAGGAGTCCAAAAAAGAAAACCCAAAAGAAACTAAAACCTTGTCTCAGGGGAGAAAATCCCTTGAAGCAAGGTTTTTTTATATCCAAAAAAGAAGTAAGTAGGTAATCATCCGTATCTGTTTTTTTGTTTTTTATTCTGCTACAATCTCCTTAAAACTCAGGAGGTATTCTATATCACTATGAATAAAGAAGAAAAAGCAAAACTGTGGTCTGACCGTATCCAGCAAGAGAATCTTCCGGAATACTGCCGTACTAAACTAAAAAAATAATACTAAGCCATCTGATATAGAATCTGGCAGACAGCCAGAAACAGTATCAGATGGCTTTTATAAAATGTCAATATACGGATGATTACCTACTTACTATTATGCGTGGCGCACATTCCTTCCAACTACAACATGTTTCCTTCCAGTCACGCGGTAAAATTCCACATGTTTGTCGAAGAACTTCTGAACAAGGGAAACACCTTTTCCCGTTACGAATGCGCAGAAGACAGTACCGAAGCCGATTCCGTAGAATCTGTGGAGGATCGTAAGGGACAGGACAACGGTGGTCGTCAGGCAGGTGAGATCAAAAGTGGTTTTGATGACTTTGTATTTTTGGCTTAAGATCTCGGACAGGTCGCGTGGGAAAGTGTCTGTAGGGATGATCGGAAGCATGCAGTTGTTTGCAAGGCAGATACCGAAACACATCAGAGCAAATCCTGCGACAAAGTATACTGCGTTCAGCGGCAGGGCATTTGGCAGTGTCTGAAGCCATGCGTTGTGGACGTCGAGCATTTTACCGAAACCGATTCCGACTATGAAGGAAAAAAGGTAGCCAGGGCAGAAGAAACGTTTCAGGATCATCAGTGTGATGACAAGCAATGTCTGGAAAATATAGTTCCATGTTCCAAATGTGAGGAATGGAAAAGCTGTGCTGAAAATAAGCGGTACAGAGGAGATCGTTGAAATTCCGAAGCCGCTCTTGGACATCAGATCCACGGCAAGGGAGTTGATCAATAAAACGAGCAGGAGAGCTGTTTCTCCGGCGAGATGAAATTTTTTCGTATTCATACGTTAAGTATCCTTCTTCCTTAAAAATTAAATTTATTGTTATATTGTTAGGCCTCTCTTTGAACTGTGCCTATTATATACAAGATAATTGATAAAAACAAATGATTATTTTGAATAAATCAATTCTAAAAGTAAATGAAATGTGATATCATGAAGGCAGGAATAGATTCTGTGATATCAGATAATGGTACAAAATAAGTTTGCAATTTGGCATTTATGAAAGAAGGAACCTATGAATATTGAATATTTAAAATATTTCGCAGAGCTGGCAAAGATCCAGCATTATGGAAAAGCGGCACAGGCACTGAATATTTCACAGCCGGGACTCAGCCATGCGATTAAAACTCTGGAAGAGGAGTATGGAGTGCCGCTTTTTCAGAAAGAGGGACGTAATGTGAGTGTGAGCAGTTATGGAAAAGAGCTGATGAATGAAGTCGAAGAGATTTTGGATGCATATCTGCGCCTGGAGGAAAGGGCGGCAGGACTCCGCACAGAAGAGAAGACTGTACGGATCGGCTCTGTATATCCGCTGGCACCGGGAACGATTCCGCGAATGTTGCGGGAATTTGGAGCAACTTTTCCATTTATCATTTACAACCGATTGACACCGGAGATTGCAGAGGGACTTCAGAAAGGGAAATATGATATTGGATTTTGTTCAGATCTTTTGAAATCGGATGAGCTGGAATATTATCCGATCCGGGGATCTTATATCGCAGTAGCAGTTCCGAAGGGACATCCACTCGAAAAGCGAGATACAGTTTCATTAAAAGAGATTGCGTATTATCCGCAGATCATGTTTTCCAAAACCAGTGGATTCCGTAAACTGCAGGAGCAGCTTTTTGCGGCAGAGGGGATCAGCGTCAAACCGGTGTGTGCAGCAGAAGAGATCGAGGTAGTTGCAGGGCTTGTGGAGAATGGATTTGGAATTGCGGTTCTGCCTTATATGGATATCGTCCGGCTCCATAATATAGCAACGATTCCGGTTGAAACATCGCTCTGGAAATCAAAGTTTTATATAGCAAGAAGAAAGTATGGAATCCGTTCTGAGCAGGAGGATGCCTTCTTCCAGTACTGGAGAAATTAAAGTAAAGTAATAAATAATACATCTAAAGAGGAGAAATAAATCATGACACAAAAACAAAACATCCTGACAAAAACAGGTATCGTTGCGCTTCTGGCGTGCGTATGCTGTGTTTTATGGGGGAGTGCGATCCCTGTTATCAAAACAGGGTATAATCTGATGCAGGTGGATTCTGCAGACACGGCAAGTCAGATCGTTTTTGCCGGAATTCGTTTTACACTGGCGGGTATTCTGGTTCTGATCTTTGCATCTGTTCGAGAAAGGAAGATCATGCTTCCGAACAGAGAAATCCTGAAATATGCTGTACCAGTATGTCTGGCACAGACAGTAGGACAGTATTTTTTCTTTTATATAGGTGTCGCACATACATCCGGCGTTAAAGGTGGAATCATTACCGGACTTGGGAATTTTATTGCAATCCTTTTGGCCTGTCTTGTGTTTCGAAACGAGCGAATGACAGGCAGGAAGATCGCCGGTTGTATTCTCGGCTTCGCAGGAGTTGTAGTCATCAATCTGATGGGAAATTCACTGGATATGGGCTTTAAACTCACTGGCGAAGGTTTTATCCTGATCGCGCAGCTTTCTTATGGAATCTCCACTGTGCTGATCAATATTTTTTCCAGAAAAGTATCTCCGGTAGTTCTGAGTGGAACACAGTTTACAATGGGAGGCATCATATTGACTTTGATTGGTGTGGGCATGGGAGGACATCTTGGAAATGTTACAGCCGGGGGAATACTGCTCATACTGTATCTGGCAATGGTCTCAGCAGTAGCATACACACTCTGGTCTGTGCTGCTTGCATGGAATGACGTTTCAAAAGTCGCGATATTTGGTTTTGTAAATCCACTGTGCAGCGTGATTCTGTCAGCACTGGTCTTGGGCGAAGTCCACCAGGCATTTAATGCAGGAAGTCTGATCGCCCTGCTTCTGGTGTGCGTTGGTATTTATGTAGTAAACTGCAGGGATAGTTCAGCAAACTGACCATGAGAAAAACTCACTCACGAAAAATCGAATTTACAGCACACTTATCTGCAAGTGTATAATAAGAGCCGTTACAAGGAAATCAGAATCATCTGTTGGGAGGCAGGTGGTTCGGTGGTTTGGTTGTAAGGGGAGATTATTATGAAACGTTTTGGTAAAATGGTATTTGCAGGAGTTATACTTTCAATACTTGCTGTAAATTTCTGCAGTGCAAAGGATAAAGAAGTTCAGGAAGATACGACAGAAGATCTGACTCAGGAAGTCTGTTCCGACGGGAAGGAACATGCAGCAGTCAAAGGCACAGTCAAGATGCCGGTATTTATGGTCGATTTTCCGGATAACCGATTCAAAGAAGGGGCACTTACTTCTGATAAACTGAGAACTTTGCTTTTCAGCGGAAATCAGAACAGTATGACTACATATGCAAAGGATATTTCCAATTCACAGCTTCAGCTAAGTGGAGATGTTTTTTATTATACTGCCAAGTATGATATGGAGAAATACGAAAACGATAACAATTCAATCGAGGAACTGGCGGAGGAAGTTCTGTCTGCGTTTGATTCCCAGATTGATTACATGGATTATGACAGCAATGATGACAAATATGTGGACGCTTTTGTTTTGAGCGTAGCAGGAGAGGATTCCTACTGGCAGGGAGCTCATGGCATGTGGACAGAGAATTCTGAATTCAAACTGGATGGAATGAAGTTCGGAAGATATATCGTCAATGACGCACAGCCATATACTGACAATGAAGAAGGTTTTGTGGAGAGAATGAACCACGAGTTCGATCTGTGCATGGGGCTGACCGATTATTACAAAGGAAAGTAATGACCGGTCAGTTTATTTTGTTGTTTATAAAATTTGCGACAAAATTGTTACATTCTGTCGAGAAAGGACTTGACTGTATCAAAAAAGAGTTGTAAAATAACTTTGTCTTAGTAATAGACTAAAGCATAACAGTAAATTCTACGATGGGAATCAGTAGAGACAGAGAATGCGCGTTTCCAGAGAGCCGCAGTTGGTGTGATGCGGTAACGGCACTGTTTTGAATATCATCCCTGAGAAGGAAGACCGAACGTTTTTGATTCATCAGTAGGTTTTCACGGAGGCTCCCCGTTACAGGAGACGCGTATGCCGGTACGTTGCAGAATCGTACTTGTTTCAATGGAGAAACAGGGTGGTTGCGGAATAATATATCCGTCCCTGAGGGGCGGTTTTTTTATACCCAAAAATATTTCTGAAACCGGAAAAACAAAAGGGAGGAAGAGAGGATGAAAGTCTACAAAAAACTCATGAATGCACTGGCAACAGTTGAAAAAATCGTACTTGTGATCTCCACACTGCTGATCCTCGTGCTCACAGTGGGAAATGTATTTTCCCGTAAAGTCATCCACCGCTCATGGTCCTTTACAGAAGAACTTGTTGTTGCGGTATTTGTACTTATCACACTTCTGGCAGCAGCACTGTCATGTCGTGAGGGAGGACTGGTCAGCCTGACGCTGGTTACGGACCGTCTTCCGAAAAAACTGAAAAAACCTTCAGTAATTCTGATTACAGTGCTTAGCATCATTTTTTCAGTGATTCTCTTTAAGTATGGTATGGACAAAGTTCTTACCCAGCTTGCAAATGGTAAGAGAACGTTCGTACTGAACTGGCCGGAATGGATATTCTGGTCCTTTGTACCGATCGGAGCAGGCTGTATGATTCTTCATTTTATTGAATACTGCTTGGATGTCTGTTTTGGAAATAATAACGATAAGGAGGACAAATAAATGATCAGTGCTGTTTTGTTTATTTCATTTTTTGTTTTTCTGATCCTTGGTGTGCCGATCGCGCTTTGCCTGGGACTTTCCTCAGTATGTGCTATCCTGTATTCAGGAACCTCACTTACTATCGTTGCAACAAATATGTATTCAGGAATCAGTAAATTCCTTCTTCTTGCAATTCCGTTCTTTGTATTGTCCGGAAATATTATGGCAAAAGCCGGAATTTCCCGCAGACTGATCGATTTTGTCGACACCTGCGTCGGACACAAAAAAGGTGGTATCGCGATTGTATGCGTTATTGTTTCCTGTTTCTTCGGAGCAATCTCCGGTTCCGGTCCGGCTACAGTAGCAGCTCTTGGCGCTGTTCTGATCCCGGCAATGGTAGAGCAGGGCGGTTTCTCCGCACCGTTTTCCACAGCGTTGATGGCGACGGCAAGTTCGGTGGCGATCGTCATACCGCCAAGTATCGCATTCGTTGTATACGCATCCATCACAGGCGTATCTATCGCTGATATGTTCATGGCAGGTATCGTTCCTGGAATCCTGATGGGTGTTGCACTTGTGATCGTAGTACTTCTTGAAGCAAACAAACATGATATCAAACCATCCCGCCAGAAAGCATCTGCAAAAGAACGCTGGGATACCTTCAAAGATGCATTCTGGGGATTCCTGATGCCGGTTATCATTCTCGGCGGAATCTATGGCGGTATCTTTACACCAACAGAAGCAGCAGCCGTATCTGTTGTGTATGGACTTTTTGTAGGTATGGTGATCTACCGAGAAGTGTCTTTCAGAGACCTGTTTGATATCCTGGTAGATTCTGCAAAGACTACTGGTGGAATCATGCTGATCGTTGCCAGTGCATCACTGTTTTCATTTGTATGTACCAAGTTTGGTATTGCAGATGCTGCATCTGGACTGCTTGGCTCTATCGCACACAATCAGTTTGTATTCCTTTTGATCGTAAATGTTATTTTCCTGATCGCAGGATGTTTTATCGATGCAAACTCAGCAATGTATATCTTTATCCCGATCATGCTTCCGGTATGTAAGGCACTTGGATATGACGTTGTTGCATTCGGTGTTATGGCAACTGTAAACCTTGCAATCGGACAGGTAACACCTCCGGTTGGTGTCAACCTTTTCGTTGCGATCAGTATCAAGATCAAGAAAGGTCTGGAAGTTACCCTGCAGCAGATTTCAAGAGCAGTTATGCCGATGATCGCAGCCAGTGTTGCGGTACTTCTGATTGTTACATATATTCCGGCAACTTCCACAGCACTGCCGAAAGCACTTGCAAAAGATGGCTCTTACACAGGAGACCAGGCTTCTGCTGACACAGAAAGCACATCTTCAAAAGATGCAGGAGATGGCAGTGACTCCTTTAATACAATTGAAGATTACAGCGACCTTGACTGGCCGGAAATGACCTGGAACTTTGCCTGCTCTACAACAGAGACAAGTACCTGGGCAGATGGCGGACGTAAGTTCGGCGAACTGATGGAAAAAGCTACCGGAGGCAAGGTTAAAGTTAATGTTTATGCAACCGACCAGCTGACAAACGGAAATCAGTCTGAAGGAATCCAGGCACTGATGAATGGAGACCCGGTACAGATTTCCATGCATTCCAACCTGATCTATTCTGCATTTGACCCGAGATTCAATGTAGTATCCCTTCCGTTTATCTATGATTCTTATGATGATGCGGATGCTAAATTTGACGGTGCAGCCGGTGAAAAACTGAAAGAACTGCTTTCTGAATATGGACTGCACTGCATGGGTATCGCAGAGAACGGCTTCCGTGAACTGACCAACAGCAAGCATGAAGTCAAGACTCTGGATGATATGAAGAATCTCAAAATTCGTGTTGCAGGATCTAATCTTCTTATGGAATGCTATAAGAGATGGGGCGCAGATGCAACGAACCTGAACTGGACAGAGACCTATACAGCTCTGCAGCAGAACACAGTAGAGGGCCAGGAGAATCCGCTGCCGGCAATCGATGCAGCAAGCGTGCAGGAGGTTCAGCCGTACTGCTCCATGTGGGATGCAATTTATGACTGTCTGTTTTTCTGTATCAACCAGGAGATTTATGACAGCCTGACACCGGAGCAGCAGGCAGTTGTTGATGAGTGTGGACAGAAAGCGGTTGAATATGAGCGTTATATCAACCGTTCAGGTGATGAAGAGATCATGACCCGCTGGCAGTCAAAGAACGGTGTGACCATTACAAATAAAGAAGATATGGATATCGATTCCTTTAAAGAAGCCGTAGATGGCGTAGATGAGTGGTTTGTTAAGGAACTCGAGAAAGAAGGATATGATGACGCACAGGAACTGGTTGATCTCTTTACACAGGAATCTACAGATACGGTGGCTGATCACAGTGACCTTGACTGGCCGGAAGCAACATGGAACTTTGCATGCTCCACAACGGAGACAAGTACCTGGGCAGAAGGTGGACGTAAGTTCGGAGAACTGATGGAAAAAGCAACCGGAGGCAAGATCAAAGTTAATGTTTACGCAGCAGACCAGCTGACAAACGGAAATCAGTCCGAGGGAATTCAGGCACTGATGAACGGAGACCCGGTACAGATCTCCATGCATTCCAACCTGATCTATTCAGCATTTGATCCGAGATTTAATGTAGTATCACTTCCGTTTATTTATGATTCTTATGATGATGCGGATGCGAAGTTCGATGGCGAAGCCGGTGATAAGTTGAAAGAGATCCTTTCCAGTTATGGCCTGCACTGCATGGGTATCGCAGAGAACGGCTTCCGTGAACTGACAAACAGCAAGCACGAAGTAAAAACTGTCGACGATATGAAGAACCTCAAGATCCGTGTAGCAGGCTCCAACCTTCTGATGGAATGCTACAAGAGATGGGGCGCAGATGCGACAAACATGAACTGGTCTGAGACCTACACTGCTCTGCAGCAGAACACAGTAGAAGGTCAGGAAAACCCGCTTCCGGCAATCGACGCGGCAAGCGTGCAGGAGGTTCAGCCGTACTGCTCCATGTGGGATGCGATCTATGACTGTCTGTTCTTCTGTATCAACCAGGATCTGTATGATACTCTGACACCAGAGCAGCAGGCAGTTGTTGATGAGTGTGGACAGAAAGCCGTTGAGTATGAGCGTTACATCAACCGTTCCGGTGATGAGGAGATCAAGACTCGTTGGCAGTCAAAGAATGGCGTAACTATCACAGACAAAGATGATATGGATATCGATTCCTTCAAAGAAGCAGTAGATGGTGTAGATGAGTGGTTCGTAGAACAGCTCAAAGATGCCGGATATGATGATGGACAGGAACTGGTAGACCTCTTTGAAAAATAAAAAGACCGAGAAGAGCCTGGAGAGATCCGGGCTTTTCTTATGTATAAAATTATAGTTACTGTTCACAGGTAATATCCCGCGAGGTGTTTTGTCATACTGTACAAAGCTAATGTGTAAAAATCAAGACTTGACAGAATTGTGATTAAAGCATATACTAAACTTTGTAAATAAGCAGGGGAGCTTGTACTGGCAGGCTGAGAGGAAGTAATTAACTTCGACCCTTATACCTGATTTGGATAATGCCAACGTAGGAATGTGAACGTATGTGGATATTACGGGAGATGCCTTGTGGCGTCTCCTTTTTTGTATTACATATCGAGAGAACACCAGTGGCGCGTCTGCTGATTCGTTTCATATCTGAACAGGAACACAATTTCATAGCGATACAAATGAGAGTGAACAGAGTTCATGAAGGGGTGCACCACCGCGGGTGTATTCTTTTGTGAACTCTTTTTTGAAGCCGCCAAACATGAGGAAGTAGCGATTTACGAAGTAAATCTGCGGATTCCGAATGGTTGTAGAATTATGAAGCTGCGAAGCAGCGTAATAATTCGTATGTATCGTTATTACTAATGTATCACAACACAGGAGGACAAATATGATCACAGTAAACGGAGTAGAAAAAACACTTGAGAAACCATTATCAGTCACAGAATATCTGGAGACGAACAAGTACGTACCGGTTCAGGTAGCAATTGAATTAAACGACAAAATACTTGCAAGAGAATTATATGGAACAACCATTTTGAAGGAGGGTGATGTTATGGAAATCGTAAGTTTTATGGGCGGCGGAAGCGGCAAAAATGAGGATAAACTGGTTCTTGGAGGACACGAATTTACCTCACGTTTCATTCTTGGTTCCGGTAAATTTTCACTGGATCTGGTAAAAGCCTGCATTGAAAAAGCAGAGGCACAGATCATCACACTTGCACTGCGCCGTGCAAACGAAGGCGGACTTGCGAATATCCTGGATTATATTCCAGATAATGTTACACTTCTTCCAAACACTTCCGGCGCGAGAAATGCCGAAGAAGCAGTCCGTATCGCAAGACTTTCCCGTGAACTTGGCTGTGGAGATTTCGTAAAGATTGAAGTCATCCATGATTCCAAATATCTTCTTCCGGACAACTATGAAACCATTAAAGCGACAGAAATCCTTGCAAAAGAAGGCTTCGTAGTTATGCCATATATGTACCCGGATCTGAACGCAGCAAGAGATCTGGTAAACGCCGGAGCTGCCTGCGTTATGCCTCTTGGCTCTCCGATCGGTTCCAACAAAGGCATCTGTACCAAAGAATTTATCCAGATCCTGATCGATGAAATTGACCTTCCGATCATCGTAGATGCAGGAATCGGCAGACCTTCCCAGGCATGTGAAGCAATGGAAATGGGAGCTTCCGCGGTCATGGCAAATACTGCAATCGCAACAGCAGGAGATGTAGAGGCAATGGCAGAAGCATTCAAAAAAGCAATCGAAGCAGGCCGCAGCGCATATCTTTCCGGACTGGGACGTACTCTGGAAAAAGGTGCCAGCGCGTCATCACCACTGACAGGATTTCTGCATGACTAAGGAACGGAGGACAGAATAAAATGGCAGAGAATACAGCAGCAAATCATGGAGAACATTTCAATGAAAGCATCGTCAATGAAGTGATCCTTGAGGATATGAAAAAGAACCGTATCGATCATATGAAGTATCTTCCGGGCATGGAAACAATGGAAGAATCAGATGTTATGGAAAAGGTCATTACCGCAATGAATGCCTACGATTATGACCAGTATACAGAGAAAGATGTCCGCAGGGCACTGGAACATGACAACCGCACGATCGAAGATTTTCAGGCACTTCTTTCCCCGGCAGCACTTCCTCTTCTGGAGGAGATCGCACAGGCGGCGAGAGTAGAGACAAGGAAACATTTTGGCAATAGTGTATATATGTTTACACCAATTTACATCGCGAATTACTGTGAAAACTATTGCATCTACTGTGGCTTCAACTGTCACAACAAGATTCGCAGGGCCCAGTTAAATGCAGAAGAGATCGAAAAAGAAATGGAAGCGATCTCCAAAACAGGATTGCAGGAAATCCTGATCCTGACAGGTGAGAGCAGAGCGAAATCTGATGTGAAATACATTGGGGAAGCATGTAAGATCGCACGAAAATATTTTAAGGTCATCGGTCTGGAAGTTTATCCGATGAACTCTGACGAGTATCATTATCTGCATGAATGCGGTGCGGATTATGTAACAGTTTTCCAGGAAACGTACAACTCAGACAAGTATGAAACACTTCATCTTGCAGGTCACAAACGAATCTTCCCGTACCGCTTGAACGCACAGGAACGTGCGCTGAAAGGCGGCATGAGAGGTGTAGGATTTGCAGCACTTCTCGGTCTGGACGATTTCCGTAAGGATGCATTTGCGACAGGCTATCATGCATGGCTGCTCCAGAGAAAATACCCTCATGCAGAGATTGCTTTTTCCTGCCCGAGACTTCGTCCGATCATCAATAATGACAGGATCAACCCGATGGATGTACATGAACCACAGCTTCTCCAGGTTGTCTGTGCATACCGTCTGTTTATGCCATTCGCGAGCATTACTGTGTCCACAAGAGAGTGCGAGAGAGTAAGAGACAATCTGGTAAATATCGCTGCAACCAAGATCTCAGCAGGCGTCAGCACGGGAATCGGAAGCCACGTAGACGATATTGAAGACAAAGGAGATGACCAGTTTGAGATCTCAGACGGAAGGTCTGTAGATGAAGTATATCAGGCACTTTTGGATCACCAGCTCCAGCCGGTCATGAATGATTATGTCTATTTATAAAGAAGAATATAAAAATGTCATTGCAGTGACAAACCGCAAACTGAGCAGCAGACCGTTCCTGGAACAGATGGAACGTGTCTGTAAACTCCATCCCAGGGCTGTGATCCTCAGAGAAAAGGATCTTTCTGAGGAAGAATATGCAGAACTGGCAGTACAGATTCTGACATTATGTAAACAATATCAGGTTCCATGTATGCTTCATACATATCTGGAAACAGCGAGAAAATTGCAGCATCCATATATTCATCTGCCTCTGTTTCTTCTCAGAGAAAACAGCGAAAATCCAGGTGATTTTCTGGCAGTGGGATGTTCTGTACACTCTGTAGAGGAAGCAAAAGAAGCGCAGAAACTCGGAGCAACCTATCTGACAGCAGGGCATATCTACACTACCGACTGCAAGAAAGGCCTGCCGCCACGGGGATTAGACTTCCTGCGAGAAATCTGCAATGCCGTAACGATCCCGGTATATGCGATCGGCGGCATCCACGCAGGAACCAGACAGATACAGGAAGTAATGGACTGCGGTGCTTCCGGGGCATGTATCATGTCGGAGATGATGAGAATTTAACCAAATAAACTGCGGAGCAGTTATTTGGTTATGAGCAGGTAGCAAAGCGGATATTCGCAATCCGCGCCGCTGTTCTTTACGCAAAATAAGTTTCATGGTATCATTACGGTGAAAATGATGATACTGTGGAACTTTTTTTGTATTACGGAGGGTAAAACGATAGATACGATAACATATGAACTGATCCGTTCAGACCGTAAAACCATATCTTTGCAGGTAAAACCAGATGGCAGAGTGATCGTGCGTGCGCCGCAGCGACTGGCGAAATACAGGGTTGTCAGATTTGTAAAAGATCACGAAGACTGGATCCTGAAGCAGCAGAAAAAGCTTGAAGATTACCGGGAGACTCGTCATGTGATCACAGATGAAGAACGAAGAGACGGTGTTCAGAAAGCCCTTAAAATATTCCCGGAAAGAACGGCATATTTTGCGGCACGGATGGGAGTAAACTATGGCAGAATCACGATCCGAGAGCAGAAAACCCGGTGGGGAAGCTGCAGTTCGGCTGGAAATCTGAACTTTAACTGGAGACTGGTCCTGATGCCGCCGGAGATTCTGGATTATGTGGTGGTTCATGAACTGGCACACCGAAAAGAGATGAACCATTCTTCGAAGTTCTGGGCGATTGTGGAGCAGGAAATGCCGGATTATCAGGAGCGGAAGCAGCGACTGAAAGAACTGGGAGGACAGTTCATATAAAATAGTACAGGGAGGAAACGAAACATATGGATTTAATGAAATATTTCAGCTGGTATCTGATAACGATAAATATAGTGGCATTCATGATGTATGGAATTGACAAGGAAAAAGCCAAACGTGGGGCATGGAGAATCCCGGAAAGTACTCTGATCGGGGTTGCGCTTCTGGGTGGAAGTTTTGGTGCGTGGGCAGGAATGAAAACCTTTCATCATAAGACAAGAAAGAAGAAATTTTCTGTAGGAGTACCTCTGATCCTTGTTGTAGAATATGGACTGCTCGCATGGCTTATGGCAGGAGTTAAATGAACAGAAACTGTGGATAGAAACGGAGGAAAAACGATGGCAGGAACGATCATCTGTTATGGAGATTCCAATACATACGGCTATGATCCGTGTACATTGATGGGGGACCAGTATCCAGAACAAAACCGCTGGACAGGTATCCTGGAGAGCGAAACGAAGTGGAAGATCGAGAATCACGGCATCTGTGGAAGGTGTATTCCGCACACAGGAAGCCAGATCCGTTTTGCCTGCGAACAGTTAAAGGACTGGCAGGATAAGGATGCTCCCGTATGGATGTGGATCATGCTTGGAACGAACGATCTTCTGCAGGAACAGCAGTTTACAGCGAAAGATACGGCACAGAGAATGGAGACTTTTCTGAAAAAACTCATGGCAGAACCGGCGGTTTCCAGTGGAAAGATCACACTCTATTTGATTGCACCAGCCCGGATGGAATACGGTGCCTGGGTAGATGAAGAACGGCAGTATCAGGAATCAAGACAACTTGGCGAAGAATACAAGAAAGTCGCAGAACGCCTGGGAATCGGCTTTACGGACGCTGGTAAATGGGACATCCCAGTCGTATACGATGGAGTACATTTTTCAGAAAAAGGACATCATATATTTGCACAAAACATACAGGAGGAAATTACATGGTTAAAGTAGATCTGATCACAGGATTTCTCGGATCAGGAAAGACAACTTTCATAAAAAAATATGCCCGTTATCTGATGGATCAGGGTTACAATATCGGAATTCTGGAGAATGATTTCGGCGCGGTAAATGTAGATATGATGCTGCTTCGGGAGCTGGAAAGCGAACAGTGTGAGCTTGAAATGGTAGCCGGAGGATGCGACAAAGACTGCCACAGAAGACGTTTCAAGACCAAACTGATCGCGATGGGAATGTGCGGATATGACCGCGTTCTGATCGAGCCGTCAGGGATTTTTGATATGGATGAGTTTTTTGATGCACTGCACGAAGAACCGTTGGATCGCTGGTATCAGATCGGAAATGTGATCGCTGTTGTTGATGTGGGACTGGATAAAAAAATGTCAGAGGAGGCAGATTATATCCTGGCTTCCGAGGTCGCAGATGCAGGCTGTATTGTCCTCAGCAAGACACAGGAGGCTTCTGGAGAAACGATCCAGAACACGATCGATCACCTGAACCGCGCACTGGAAACGGTACACTGCAAGCGAAGACTGAAGGAAGATGAGATCATAAAAAAAGACTGGGAACAGTTTGAAAATGAAGATTTTGAGCGCATCATGAACAGCGGATACATTGCTGAAGATTACGAGAAAATGAACCTGGATGATGACGATGTTTTTCAGTCTAAGTATTTCATGGATCTGGAAATCTCAAAAGAAGATCTGCGCGAAGCAGCGCAGAAAATTATGGAAGATCCTGCCTGTGGCTCTGTTTTTCGTATCAAGGGATTTACACAGGAAACAGATGGATCGTGGACAGAATTGAATGCCACACATCACGAGATCACCCTGCGTCCGATCGAAGCTGGACAGAAAGTTATCATTGTGATCGGGGAACATCTGGAGGAAGAAGAAATCAGAAAATATCTGGAACCAGATAAAAAGTAACTCTTGCGAAGACGAAGGAAGATATTATATATTTGGATATAAAGGGCAAATGTATACAGATGGAGGAAGAGAAAAGATGGCAGTTGATACCAGGATTTTATTCACAGACCTGGATGGAACTTTGTTGAATGACAAGAAGGAGATCACCCCGGGAAACAGGGCAGCAGTGGACGAGGCACTGGCAAAAGGACACAAGATCGTTGTGACAACAGGACGTGCTCTTGCCAGCGGACTGCAGATTGCAGAACGCGTCGGACTGACAGGAGAGGGCTGTTATGTAATCGCTTTTAACGGCGGACAGATTTACGATCCTTACCACAGAGAAACAATTCATGGTGTAACTTTTTCACAGGATACAGCAGTTGAGATTTTTGAGAAAGCAGTAGAAAGAAATCTGTATATGCAGGCATATTCAGATGAAGCGATTCTGACGGTAGAGAACAATGAACTGCTTCAGCAATACGCGAAAGTACAGAACTTACCATATAAAATCGTAAAAAACGCAAAGGATGCAATCATTCAGGATCCATATAAACTTCTGGCAATTGACAATGACAGAAGCAAAAGTGAAGCATTCCAGAAAGAAGTTCTTTCTAAATATTCCGATACCGTGAGAAGCTTTTTCTCAAATGCAACTTATCTTGAGATCGTGCCAAAGGCTGTCTCCAAGGGGGAAGCAGTTCGCTGGATGTGCGATCATCTGGGAATCCCGATCGAGAATTCCGTATCTGCAGGAGATGCACAGAACGATATCGAAATGCTTCAGGCAGCCCATGTTGGCGCAGTAATGTGCAACGCATTTCCGGGAATCCAGAAATACGGCGATTATGTGACGGAGCACGACAACAATCACAACGGAGTTGCCGAGATCATCCGTAAATTTATTCTGTAAATAAGATTACCATAAATTTCACAAAGGTCTTCTGAACAGGAATGTTCCGGGGACCTTTTTAATATTTATCGTTACTGTGAACAGGAATTATTTATTCTCTAAAGGGATATATCGGAAATCCGGCAAAAACAAGTGACTTTACAAATGAATGCGAGTATAATAAAATTGTTTAATTACTGTTCACAGGTAATATTCCGCGAGGTGTTTTGCCATAAATATGGCAAAATCCCGAGACATACGGGGCAAAATGCTATCACCGAAGGTGATGTGGAATGCATTTTGACCAAGTTACTGTAAATGGAGTGAACAGTAACTTTATCTATGCCTGAATTGCAGGCATTATGCTTGAGCAAAAGGAGAAATAGATGAGTAATACATTTGATTTTAACTTTTATAAAGGAAAGAAAGTTCTTGTAACCGGACACACTGGTTTCAAGGGCTCCTGGCTCTGCCGTTGGCTTCTGAACCTGGGAGCAGAGGTTACAGGCTATGCGCTGGAATCACCGACAGAACCGGATCTGTTTCATCTTCTGGATATAGAATCCAGGATGCGTTCTGTCACAGGAGATATCCGCGACTTGGAGAAACTGCATCAGGTTTTTGCAGAGGCACAGCCGGAGATCGTACTGCATCTGGCGGCACAGCCGATCGTGAGAGAATCCTACAAAAATCCTGTTTATACGTATGAGACAAATGTCATGGGAACGGTCAACATTCTGGAAGCAGTGAGACAGTGCAGGAGCGTAAAATCTTTCCTGAACGTGACGACAGATAAGGTATACCGAAATAATGAATGGGAGTGGGGCTACCGCGAAACAGATGAACTGGACGGTTATGATCCGTATTCTAACAGCAAATCCTGCTCCGAACTGGTAACGCACAGCTATGAGAAATCTTTTCTCAATGAGCTCGGGATCGCAGTGTCCACAGCACGTGCCGGCAATGTGATCGGTGGTGGTGATTTTGCGGCAGATCGTATTGTTCCGGACTGCGTAAGAGCAGTTTCAAAGGGACGGAAGATTGCCGTTCGGAATCCACATTCCACCCGCCCATACCAGCATGTACTGGAGCCGCTGGGCGCATACCTGATGCTCGCCGGAAGCCAGTACGAAGATGCATCAAAAGCAGGAGCTTACAATGTAGGACCTGGCGATGACGACTGTATCACAACAGGCGAACTGGCAGATCTTTTCTGCGCATCCTGGGGTGACGAGGCTGCCTGGGAGAATCTCTATCAGGGAGGTCCTCACGAGGCGAACTTCCTGAAACTTGACTGTTCCAAAATCCGCAGTACCTTCGGATGGAAACCGCACTGGCAGGTAAAAGAAGCGATCGCCCATACCGTAGAATGGTATCAGGCATGGCTTGACGGAGCGGATATGGCTGCATTTACAGATCGTCAGATCAGGGAATATCTTGTGCCACTGTTCACAGATAATATCCCGCGAGGTGTTTTGCCATGAAGATGGCAAAATCCCGAGACATACGGGGCAAAATGCCATCACCGAAGGTGATTTGGAATGCATTTTGACCAAGTTACTGTGAACAGAGTGAACAGTAACATACCTGAAACAGAATGTATAGAAAAGGAAAAATAAATATATGAAAAAGAATCGGGAAATTGTCTGCGGACTGGCAGCGTGGCTTCTGACAGCATGCTTTTTTCTGGGGTGTTTTCTGATTCCGGGGCTTTCTGACCGGATCAGTGCACTTGGAAATAACAACATTCTTATCTATGGAATGACGCTGGTTTTGTTCTGCATCTTGTTCCTTGGTGTAATGGCACTGACCGGATGTTGGACAGATGGTCCGGGTCTGTTGGAAAGTACTGCATTTAAGAAAGCTTCGCTGGTGATCCTTCTGGCATCACAGCTTCCATTCTGGACCGTATGCGTGTCAAGAGAGACTGAACAGGTAGGAACAGTTTCTATGAAATATGGTTGGCACACACAGCCGCTTGCAGTGATGATCCTTCTGTTTCTGGCAGAGCTTGCAGTGTTTTTCTGGATGTACGAGAACCTTTCTCTTAAGGAGAAAAAAGGCGAATGGATCGTCTGGCTTACCTATGCGGCACTTGTGGTTCTGATTTTTTACTGCATGTATACGCCGAACATTTACGGAAGAGGCGAACAGGGTGATAATTATCATGCACATGCATATTTTAACTCTGTTTATAATGTATATCAGGGAATGCCGTATACACACAATGTGACAAGTATTTATGGCCATTACGGGCTGTTTTTCAAGATTCCGATGAAACTGGTTCATGGTGATTTCCGTGCATTTGTACTGATGATCGCAGGCATCGGAACACTGGCTTATATCTGTGCATTTCTGGTGCTGCAGATGCTTGTCAGAAGCAGAGTTCTGCGTATCCTTGCGGCACTTGCGTTGACATTTCCGGTGCTTGGAATGCGCGGTGGATACTACTGGCAGGTGTGGCCGCACAGAGTGATCTTTCCTATGCTGTTCCTTCTTTATGGAACAGTGATCCTTAAGAAAAAATGGAGTAATCTCTGGACTGCGGCAGGTGGATATCTGCTCTGTATGCTCGCAATCCTGTGGAATACAGAGACAGGACTTCTTCTCACAGTATCATGGGCAGGACTTTATATTTCAAGACTGCTTTCCAGAAAAAAATGGAAGATCCGGGAACTGTTTTTTTCTGTCGGAGCGCAATGTGCAGGCATGATCTTTGCTTTTGCGGGCGCTTATGGGATCGTAAATCTTTATAATCTTTCCAAACACAGTCCGATGAATTCGGTGAGAGACTTTTTGATTCCGCTGCTTTCTGACGGATACATGACAGATACACTTCATCTCGATCTGCCAACGTATCCAAGTGCATATATGGCAGTGATCACACTGTTTCTGACTGGCGTTGCAATGGGAATCGCAGGCTGGTTTGGAGACAAAGAAAAACGCCGCTGGGAGACAGATCTGGTCTTTCTTCTCAGTGTCGGTGCACTGGGATGCCTTGTTTATTATATGAACCGTCCATCCTACCATAACCTGGACTGTATCAGCCTTTCAGCCGTTCTTCTGGCGGCTTATCTTGCCCAGTACGGAATGGATTTTGTAAGAAAAAATGGCTGGGAAAATATCGCCCGCAGTACTTTTTATGAAGCTATGCGGGGCGGGATCGGACTTATCTGTGCGGCCTCTGTACTGGCAATGGGAACGGGAAATGTACTGCAGTTTTCACAGAACAGTCAGATCAAAGAAAACTTCCACAACACGGCAGAGTTTGAAGATTTTGCACAGCAGGTGGTAGCCGTTGTGCCTGCAAATACGCATGCATTCGGTCTGAATGTGGCAGAAGTCTACAGCATGCTCCACTGGAGCACACAGTGTTTTACCATGGACTTCAGCGACATGGCAGTTCGCCCGGATTCTCTGAAAGAACTGAAAGAACAGCTTGAAACAGAGGATGCACCGGCAGTTTTTACAAACAAATCTTCACTGGGAATCTGGCAGAGAAATGATCCGGAGACATACCAGTGGTTCTGCGATACTTATAAATTAAACAACAGATTTTCCTTTTATAATGAGGAATTCAGATACTTTACAAAACGATGATAAGGGAGAAAATTATGTTTGAAGAAATGACAGAACAGCAGGCGAGAGAAGAGATCCTCAAGCTGACAAAAGAATACTGCGAAAAATACCATAATAACAAAAAACCATACGAAAAGGGCGACCGTATTCCATATGCGTCCCGTGTTTATGATTCAGAAGAAATGGTAAATCTTGTGGACAGTTCTCTGGAATTCTGGCTGACAGCCGGACGTTACACCAGTGAATTTGAACACGAATTTGCGAAATACCTGGGAGTAAGATACTGTTCCCTTGTAAATTCCGGTTCTTCTGCGAACCTGCTCGCATTTATGACACTGACTTCCCCGCTTCTTAAGGAACGTCAGATCCTTCCGGGAGACGAAGTCATCACCGTCGCAGCAGGATTCCCGACAACAGTAGCACCGATCATCCAGTACGGAGCTGTTCCTGTTTTTGTTGATGTGGCGATCCCGCAGTACAACATCGATCCGCAGCTTCTGGAGGGTGCATATTCTTCAAAGACCAAGGCAGTCATGCTTGCACATACTCTTGGAAATCCATTTGACCTTAAGGCAGTCAAAGACTTCTGCGACCGTCACAACCTCTGGCTGATCGAGGACAACTGTGACGCACTGGGCTCTGTTTATACTATCAACGGAGAGGAGAAACTGACCGGAACGATCGGTGATATCGGAACTTCCAGTTTCTATCCGCCGCATCATATGACGATGGGCGAAGGCGGTGCTGTCTATACCAATAATTCTCTTCTGAATAAGATCGCAAGATCCTTAAGAGACTGGGGAAGAGACTGCATCTGTGCACCGGGACAGGACAATCTGTGTGGACATCGTTTTGACCGTCAGTATGGAGAACTTCCGGTAGGATATGATCACAAATATGTATATTCTCATTTCGGATACAACCTTAAGGCGACCGATATGCAGGCTGCTGTAGGCTGCGCGCAGCTTAAGAAATTCCCGTCTTTCGTAGAACGAAGAATCCATAACTTCAACTACCTGAAAGAAGCACTCAAAGGAACCGAGGATAAACTGATTCTTCCGACAGCGTGTGAAAACTCCAGACCGAGCTGGTTTGGTTTCCTCATCACCTGCAGGGAAGGCGTGGACAGAAATAAACTGGTTCAGGAGATTGAATCCAAAGGTGTTCAGACGCGTATGCTGTTTGCCGGAAACCTGACAAAACATCCGTGCTTTGACCAGATGCGTGCTACTGGTAAGGGATATCGTATTGCCGGAAGCCTTGAAAATACAGACCGCATCATGAAAGATACTTTCTGGATCGGCGTTTATCCGGGAATGACAGATGAGATGCTTTCTGCAATGGCAGATGCGATCAAAGAAGCTCTGAACTGAGGAGAATAAAATATGATTTTAGATGAAAGACTTCGCTGGATGGGCTTCTGGATGCTGGATAAGACAAAGGGTGGCAAGATCCGGGAATATTATGACCAGATCCGTTACGCCTGGAAGGAAGGCAGTTCTGTTGAAGAAACAGAAAAAAGGATTCAGGATCTGATCTCCCATGCGGTAAAAACAACTGATTTTTACAAAGATTATCCGGAGGATATTTCACTGAAAGATCTTCCGGTGGTAAACAAAGATACGTTCCGTCAGCAGTATGACTGTTTTGTATCTTCTACGTACAAGGATGCAACGGATAACCGTGTGATGTGCACCAGCGGTTCCACGGGAACTCCGCTCCGCATGATCCAGAACAGAGACAAGATCCGCCATAACACAGCAGGCGGCATTTTCCTGGGAGCCGCGGCTGGTTACTACATCGGAATGAAGGAAGCTTTTATCCGCGTCTGGGTAAATAATGTCAAAAAGAGTAAATTTCAGCTTATCCAGGAAAATATGATCATGATGGACAGTTCCCGCATGGATGAACAGGCACTGGCAGAGATGTTCCATACGATCGAGAAGAAAAAAGTAAAATGCCTGGTCGGTTATTCTTCTGCGCTGGGAGAACTGAGCGACTATATCCGCAGATCCGGCAGAGACTGCAGCAATTGCAGCGTCCGGGCGATCATTCCGATCTCTGAGACAATGCCGGAACCGGTCCGCAGAACTCTGGAAAAACAGTTCGGCTGCCCGGTAAGAGCCTGGTATTCCAACGAAGAAAACGGAATCATGGGACTTCAGAATGAGAAAGATGAGGGATACCGTATTGATACAGAAACCTATTATTACGAGATCCTCAAGATGGATTCTGATGAGCCTGCGGAACCGGGAGAGCTGGGACGTATCGTGATCACGGATCTTTTTAATTATGCATTTCCGATCCTCCGTTATGACAATGGAGATACTGCGGTGGCAGTCCGCAAGGAAAAGAATGGTCGCTTCAAGCTTTATCTGTCCGAGCTTTACGGACGCAGAAGTGATCTGATCTACGACTGCAAAGGCAATGCCGTGACACCTTACATCATCACAAACAATCTCTGGGATATCGAAGGCGTGAAGCAGTATCGTTTCATCCAGGAAGATGTGAAGGATTATACGATCTGGTTGAACGGAGATCCGGCAAAGATGGATCAGGAAGAGATCCTTGGCAGGATCCGCCCATACCTTGGCGATGAAGCAAGGATCAAAGTAGAGATCGTAGATGAGATTCCGGTGCTCGCCTCCGGAAAGCGTAAATACATAGAAAACCGTTGTGAGAAATATCAGGATCACAAGGGAATCTGTGGCTGACAGAGGGGCAGGAATAAGATTGGAAAAAAAGGAACAGAAAAAAAGTATTGCAGTAAACACCCTGTACACCATGGGTGGACTGATCTTTATGAATGCGGTGCTGCAGATCGTGATCACACCGCTCTTGAACAGAGTGATGGGCGCGGAACAGCTCGGCGGACTTCTTTATATCACAGGTCTTATCGCGATCGTGTGTCCGTCTGTCGGTCAGGCACTGAACACCAGCCGCCTTGTAGTACGCAGGAATTATGCGGTAACGAACGGCGATTATGACTGGATCCTTCTTGTGTTCGGCGCGATCGGCAGCGGCGTGGCACTCTGGATGTCGAGGAACAGTCTGGAAAGCATTCCTATGGCAATCGGTGCTTTTCTGCTGTTTATGTTTACTGTATTCCGGTATTATGGAGATGTGGAATATCGTCTTAACCTGAATTATAAGAGATATTTTATTTATTATCTGCTGATCGGGCTCGGATATCTTGCGGGTTTTGGCGTTTATTACGTGACTGGTCAGTGGGTATGGATCTATCTGATCGGAGAGGGCGCGGCTCTTCTGTTTGTAGGACTGACGGGAAGTGTTTTTCATCAGTTCTTTCAGAGAAGCCAGTATTTTTCGACAGCACTGGGAAGAGGTTTTTTCCTTACAATGTCTTATCTGATCACAAATACGACCATGAATATGGACCGCCTTGTGATCAAACAGGTGCTTGGAAATGAGCAGGTCACCTGGTATTATGTTGTGTCTCTGATCGGAAAGACGTTGGTGCTTCTGATCGCACCGATCAATACGATCGTGATCTCCTATCTGACGAAACGCAAAGAACTGCTGACACGTTCACAGTTTGGAAAGGCAGTTCTTGCGGGCGGCGGTGTGAGCCTTGTGTTCTTTCTTGCATGTCAGGTGGGAACGCCGCTGTTTGTATGGCTTTTCTACAGAAACCTCTATGATTCTGTCAAAGGGCTTGTCACAGTGGTAAATCTCGCGCAGATCCTTGGGCTATTTTCCGCATTTCTGTTTATTCTGGTACTTACATTTACAGATGAAAAATGGCAGCTGTGGATCCAGCTTGCACATTTTGCGGTTCTGCTGGTGACTTCTGTGCTGGCAGCAAGAGCATATGGTATGATTGGTTTTGCCTGGGCGTCCCTTGGGGCGAACAGCCTCAGAGTGGCAGCAGTCATCATTCTGGGACTGGTAAAGGCAGGAAAAGATAAAGGAGGCAGCAATGCAGACAGGTGAAGTTCTGAGAAGAGTGGTATTTGATCTTCTCGACGCTGCAAAAGGCGGCAGGCTCAAAAAATTAAAAGAAGTAAACAAACGAGAGATCGTTGAGGGTGTGACAGAGGAATATATGGATCGCAGGATCCATGTTCTTCTGGATTATGTCAAAGAACACTCTCCTTATTATAAAGATCATCCGGAATGGACAGAACTTAAGGATTTTCCGGTAATGACCAAAGGTGATTTTATAGAAAATTATGACCAGGTCCTTGTGGACAACAGCGAGGAACAGGGAAAGCTGTACCGTCTGAGTACAAGTGGTTCTACAGGAACACCGTTTACGGTACTCTGCGATGGCGACAAGATGAGCCGTGTAAATATGAACTTTATCTCCTGTATGGAACTGAACGGTTTCCGTATGGGAATGAAGCGCGGCGAGTTCCGTGCGTGGATAAAGGGAAAAAATACGATCAGTAAGTGGAAATCTTTCAAAAATAATCTGATCATGGTGGATATCTCCAACATGGGAGACGATTCTCTGGAAAAAATCTGCCAGGATATCGAGAAAAAGAAGATCCAGGTACTGGTCACATATTCCAGTGCACTGACAGCACTGACACAGTATCTCAGAAAAACGCACAGAGACATCAGTAAATGGGATGTGGAGCTGGTTTTCTCTATGGGAGAGGCGCTTCCACAGGAAACTTATGACCTGACAAAAGAGCTGTTTGGATTTTCTCCGGTGCGTTCTTATGGAAATAATGAGAATGGTTTTATTGCGATCCAGCTGGATGAGGATCCGGAATATACCATTGATCTTTACAATTTTTATCCGGAGATCCTGAAACTGGATTCTGATGAACCGGCAGAAGAAGGGGAACTTGGAAGAATCGTTGTCACAGACTATTATAACAAGACTTTCCCGATGGTCCGCTATGATACCGGTGATACGGGAATCATGAGAATGTATAAGGATCCTAAGGGCAGGGTGCATGGTAAATATGTAGAGATCTACGGCAGAAGAGGTTCTCTGATGTACAACACCAAGGGCGAACCGCTTTCTATCCATGTATTTATGAATACACTTCTGAAATTTGAGGGTATTGTTTACCAGGCAAAATGCATCCAGTGGGGCGAGAAGGATTATGAGCTTCTTGTGAATGCGGATCAGGAAAAACTTGATATCGATGAAGTTCTGGCAGCATACCGCCATTATCTCGGGGAAGATGCAGAGATCAAAGTTACTTATGTCGATGAGATCCCGATCCAGGCATCCGGTAAATTTATGGTATGTGAAAACAAATGGGATGGAAGGAAGTAGGCAGAATGAAGCAGAAAGTATCTGATTATATAGCTGATCGTATTGCACAGTGGGGCATCCGGGATGTGTTTACCGTGACTGGCGGCGGTGCGATGCATATGAACGATTCTTTTGGACATCATCCGAAGTTGCACTGCACTTATCAGCATCATGAGCAGGCGTGTGCGATGGCAGCAGAAGCGTATGCGAGGATGGATAACCGTATGGCAGCTGTCTGCGTGACGACAGGACCTGGCGCGACAAATGCGATCACAGGTGTCTTGGGTGCCTGGATGGACTCTATTCCGATGCTTGTTTTTTCCGGGCAGGCGAGATATGCCACGACAGTTCCGGCGAGCGGACTTCCGCTTCGCAGCATGGGCGTTCAGGAGTGTAATATTGTTCCTGTAGTCGCTTCTATCACCAAATATGCACATATGGTCATTCATCCGGAAGACATCCGTTATCATCTGGAAAAAGCACTCTACATGGCAGCAACAGGAAGACCAGGACCAGTCTGGCTGGATCTTCCACTGGATGTGCAGGGCGCGATCATAGAGACAGAGAGTCTCCGAGCTTATGATCCTGCAGAAAATCCGGAACAGAGACCACAGGAGATCCAGCAGGAAACAATAGAGAAGATCCTTGATAAAATAGAGGAAAGCCACCGCCCGGTATTATCACCGGGAAATGGTGTACGTCTTGCAGGCGCGATCGAGGAGTTCCATGAACTGGTCGATGTACTTGGTGTGCCGGTCGTGACCGGAATGAGCAGTGTGGATGCGCTGGAATCCGATCATCCGTACTTCGTGGGAAGAAGCGGCGGAACAGGAACGCGCCCGGGAAATTTTGCCCTGCAGAACAGTGATGTGCTGCTTTCCATTGGAAACCGTCAGGGATTTGCACAGACTGGTTTCCAGTATCAGGACTGGGCGAGAGAAAGCTATACGATCCTCAATGATATTGATGAAAATGAATTAAAGAAACCGAACCTTCATGTCAGCCTTCCGGTTGTCGGAGATGCAGGTGAACTGATCCGTGGACTTCTCGCTGAGGCGAAGAAGCGCGGTGCAGATAAAGAATACCCGTTGTTTAAGGGAGAAGACTGGAGAAAACAGTGTCTCCTCTGGAAAAAAAAGTATCCGGTTGTGACTGAGAAGCATTATGAAACACTGGAAGAAGGATGCACAAATATCTATGCTTTTTACGGAGAGCTCTCCAAAGCCATGAAGGAAAACGAAACTCTCATGGTCAGCGTGGGAACTTCCCGAGTGGCAGGAAGTCAGGCGTTCCAGGTCAAAAAAGGACAGCGCTTTATCACAAATCCAAACACAGCTTCGATGGGATTCTGCCTTCCGGCGGCAACAGGAATTGCAGTCGCACAGCCAGGCAAAGCTGTTGTCTGTGTGACAGGTGAGGGCAGTCTGCAGATGAATATTCAGGAGATGCAGACGATCCTTCAGAACCGTTTGCCGGTGAAACTGTTTGTGATCAACAACCAGGGTTATCATTCCATCCGTCAGACACAGCAGAGCTATTTCAAGCCGCCGCTGGTCGGTGTGGGTGAGGAGAGCGGAGACTTGAGTTTTCCGGATCTTTCCAGGATCATGCCTGCTTATGGATTTCCGTATAGAGCAGTTCATGCATCCGAAGATCTTGAAGCAGCGATCAGTGAGGCATTGGATGCAGAGGGAGCTTTTGTCTGCGAGGTTTTTGTGACGAAATATCAGAAGACGGAACCAAAGACTTCTGCGAAGAAACTTCCGGATGGAAGTATGGTGTCCGCGCCGCTTGAAGATATGTATCCGTTCCTTGACAGGGAAGAGCTGGAATCCAACATGTTCATTCCTCTTCCGGAAAAGATGAGACAGTAAGGATATCCGGCGGTATATGGAGAAAATTATGAAAAAAATCATTGTGACAGGAGCCACCAGCATGATCGGTACGGCTCTGATCGAAGAATGTGTAAAACAGAACGTAGAGGTCTATGCAGTCATAAGGTCTTCTTCCGGGAAGCAGAGCCGTCTGCCGGACAGCAGTCTGATACATCTGATAGACTGTAGTTTGGAAACTCTGGATCACCTTCCAGAGCTGATCCCGGCGGGCTGCGATACCTTTTACCATATTGCCTGGGGAAATACGGGTGAGAATCGAAACAGAAGTACAGAACTGCAGAGCAGAAATATCAGCTATACATTGGATGCGGTGAGAGCGGCAAATGCACTTGGCTGTAAACGTTTTATTGGGGCTGGTTCTCAGGCGGAATATGGACCAATGAACATTGACAAGATTTCACCGGACAGTCCGACAAATCCTTCGACACCTTATGGAGCGAGCAAGTTGGCATCCGGTCATCTGGCGGGGATGCTCTGCCGGGAGCTTGGCATGGAATGTATCTGGCCGAGGATTTTCAGTGTTTACGGAATTTATGAGAAAGAAACAACGATGATCGCTTCCGGGCTCCGCAAGATGCTTCGAGGCGAACCGACAGAGTTCACTCCGGCAATGCAGCGCTGGGACTATCTTTACAGCAAAGATGCGGGACGAGCTTATTATCTGATCGGTGAGAAAGGCAGAGACGGTGCTGTATATTGTATCGGAAGCGGCGAAGCTCATCCACTCAAAGAATATATCCTCAAAATGGCAGAACTCACCGGGGCAGAGGAAACAGGAATCGGTGCAAGACCATATCCACAGGGTGCGGTTATGAATCTCTGTGCGGATACGGAATCTCTGCAGCGTGACACCGGGTTTGTGCCGGAATATACATTTGAAGAGGGAATCAGAGAAACAATCGCCTGGATCAGAAGCCAGGAAACAGGAGTATAGATAAGAATGAAGAAAAAAATTTCGGTGGTAATTCCCACCTACAATGAAGAGGCGAATGTAGTGCCTCTTGCAAAAGCGGTGTCGGAAGTCATGGAACGCGATCTCAGGGAATACGATTATGAGATCCTGTTTATCGACAACCATTCCAAGGATAACACCCAGGCACTGCTTCGTGGACTGTGTGCCAATAATAAAAAGATCAAAGCAATCTTCAACGCCAAGAATTTCGGACAGGCACGTTCTCCGGTCTATGGAATGAAACAGGCGTATGGAGACTGTGTTGTGCGTATGTGTGCAGATTTCCAGGATCCGGTAGATATGATCCCGAAATTTGTGCGTGAATGGGAACAGGGAACAAAGATCGTCATCGGTGTCAAAAGTGCCAGCAAGGAGCGCAAGGGCATGTACTGGATCCGTTCCTGCTATTACAAGGTGATCAACAAGATCACGGATATCGATCATATCGAGCAGTTTACCGGTTTCGGACTTTACGATAAAAAGTTTGTAGATGTGGTTCGTGACCTTCATGATCCACTGCCATATTTACGTGGGATCATTGCGGAGCTTGGCTTTGATTACAAGGCGATCGAGTATACACAGCCGAAACGCCGTGCCGGAAAGAGTAAAAATAATTTTTACAGTCTGTACGATTATGCGATGATCGGAATTACTTCTTATTCCAAAGTTGTTATGCGACTGGCGACATTTGCAGGATTTATCATCGGCGGTTTAAGCCTGGTTGCAGCACTTGTCTATCTGGTGTTGAAACTGATGTACTGGGATCGTTTTTCTGCCGGTGTTGCTCCTATGGTCATCGGTATGTTCTTTCTTGGAGCACTGCAGCTGTTCTTTATTGGATTCCTTGGTGAGTATGTACTGAGTATCAACAGCCGTGTGCTTGACCGACCGCTTGTCGTGGAAGAAGAACGCTTGAATTTTGACGAAGATGAAGAGGATGAGGTAGAGGAGCGCAAAAAGGTATGAAAGAAAAAGCAGCAAAAAAACAGAGTTTTCTGAACCGCAAAAGAGCAGAGTGGAAAGAAATGAAGCTCTGGAACGGCAATGAACTGTGCAAAGTGGACTGGATCGTGTCTATCCTGATCCTGACAGTGCTCTTTTTTACCTGTGTGCATTCAGATGTGAAGCTTACAGGAAACAGATCTTTCCTGATGTATAAACATTTTTCTGATTTTTATCAGGCAAGTTATGAGCAGTCCGGCGGCTACTGGGCAAATTATCTGCCGAGTACGTTTATCGCCTATGCAATCTGGAACCTGCCGCTTTATCTGACAGGGCATGCGCCGGAGGCGATTCTGACAAATAGTTTTGTCAATCTGATGTGGTACAAACTTCTGCCGGTGATCGTCTATTTTATCACCGCACAGCTTATTTATCATATCGGTAAAGAAATGGGATTCGGGGAGAAAAAATCTCTCCTCTGTAAATTTGCATTTCTGGTATTTCCGATGGGGGTGTTCAGCCAGTTTATCTTCAGCCAGTATGATATTTTTACTGTATTTTTTATGGTGCTGGGGCTGTACTTTTTCCTGAAGAACAGGATGTGGCAGTTTGCGCTGGCATTTGGAATGGCTTGTACTTTCAAATATCATGCAGCATTGTATTTCCTTACATTACTTTTATTAAAGGAGAAAAAGATCCGAAATCTGATCCGTTATGCGGTCATCATGGCGATTCCGCTTATGGTGGAGATCCTGCCGAACATCGGATCAGAAGCATTCCGCAGAAATGTGTTTGGCTTCAGTGCCCTTGAATATGTCAAAAAGCCGTTTACAGTGGGATTTTTCAGTGGGATCAATCTGATGGCAGCAGTTGCCGCCTTTGTACTGGTCTGGGCTTATCAGAAAAAAGTGGAGGAAGAAGAAACTCTGGCTTCCTGGGCAGTCTTTTTCTGTGTGGCAGTGAGCTTTTCTGTGTTTGGATTTTCGACATGGAATCCGCAGTGGGTGCTTTTGATGGCTCCGTTCCTCGTACTGAATATCTTTATGAATGAGAATGGAAATCTGCTTCTGATGATCACAAACATCTTTATGCTGGCGATGTATATTTTCTGCAGCCAGAGTATGGTAGATGAGAGAGTTCTGAATGGCGGAATCCTGAAATATATTCTTAAGGACAGGAACTTTGCCGTGCGTATGTGGGATGTTTACAGATTTCATGACCAGGAACTTCTCTGTACAGCGATGTGGATCGTGCTTTTGCTTTATGTTGTCTTTGGACATCCGCGTTATCATAAGAAGAAAGGCAGTATCATTTCCAGAGGTCTGGTATGGCAGATCCGCGCGGCGTTTCTCTTTGGCGTAGCGGCGTTTGTGCTTCCGATGTCTGTCTGTGCGATGGGCGTTCTGCAGGGCAAAACAGTCTTCTTTGACAACAGCCGCCAGAATATGGAGATGGAAAACGTCGTGATGCTGGAGCGGGATCATCCGATCATTCAGGAGTTCACCGTTTCCGGAAATAAAATCTCTGACATCAAGATCCGTGTATATACAGAGACAGACCTTGACCTTTACAGCCTCAAAGTCGTGCTCCGTGACAAAGAGTCCGGGGAAGTGGTCTATGAGAGTGAAGGGGATACTTACGGTCTCAAAGAAAACACTGCGCTGTATTCTTTCCTGAAACATTCTGTAGATGTGGAAAGTGGAAGAACTTATCAGCTTGAGATCACCAGTGATGCACCACAGAACAGCGGAATTGGTCTGTATTGTGTAGAGGCAGGCAAGGCTTTGGCACAGCTTGTGGAACCACGGAGTGAGGAACATGAAGAAAAACGCAGTCTTCAAATGTGTATCACAGGTGTGGAATAGAAAATACCGAAAAAATTTATCAGATTTTTTATAAAAATTTTGTAAAGTTGTGTTAAAATTCGAATGAATGTGTTATAATGGTCACATAGACAACCAGAAGGTTGAATATATATCATCCAAAATAAACAGCAAAGGGGATGGGACTATGAAATTTATTATTAGTGGAAAGAACATCACAGTATCCCAAGGACTCAGAACAGCCGTTGAGGACAAGCTCGGCAAACTGGAGCGTTATTTTACTCCTGACACAGAAGTTATCGTAACTTTAAGTGTTGAGAAAGAAAGACAGAAAATTGAGGTTACAATCCCGGTAAAAGGAAATATTATCAGATCCGAACAGGTAAGCAACGATATGTACGTATCCATTGACCTGGTAGAAGAAGTTATCGAGCGTCAGCTTCGTAAATACAAAAATAAAATCGTAGACAAACAGCAGGCTGCAGCAAACTTCCAGAAGGAATACATTGACAAGGATTACGAGGAAGAGGATGAGGTTAAGATCATCCGTACCAAGAAATTCGGCATCAAGCCAATGTATCCGGAGGATGCATGTGTACAGATGGAACTTCTGGGACACAACTTCTTTGTATTCTACAATGCAGAGACAGATCAGGTGAATGTGGTTTACAAACGTAAAGGCAATACTTACGGTTTGATCGAGCCTGAGTTTTAAGTTTGATCGAGGTTAGTGCACTTCGTAAACATTAAGTAAACGTAGTCCCATCTCTCTTATGAGGGATGGGACTTATTGGTGAAAAAGGGAAAGGAATCATGAATAACAAGAAAAACCTGAAAATGAAACCCGTAGGCAGCGAATATATGGAACAGTACAATGCCCTTCTCCGCTATGTGTTCCAGGTTACGGAACAGGAGCTGAGTTCCATCGGATGGCAGGAACGTGAGATCATCCGCGCCAAATTTCCAACCATGGAAAAGGCAGATGTGATCGGATGGTTTGATGACGATAATCTTGTTTCACAGGTGGCAGTTTATCCTATGCAGACACGTATCTTTGGCAGGACTTACGCCATGGGCGGTCTGACCGGAGTAGGAACTTATCCGGAATACTCCAACATGGGACTGATGCACAAACTTCTTGAGCAGGCACTCAAGAACATGAAGGAGCGAGGACAGGACATCTGTTATCTGTATCCATATTCCATTCCATATTACCGCCGCAAGGGATGGGAGATCATCTCAGACAAAATCTCCTACGAGATCAAAGACTATCAGCTTCCGAAGAACCATCAGGTCCCGGGTGATGTACGCCGTGTCGATACCGAGGGCGAAGAACTGAAGGAAGCCTATAACCGTTATGCCATGCGGACACATGGAGCAATCCTCCGTGATGATCTGGCGTGGAATGAATATTGGCTGTGGGACTCCGACGATATCATGGCGGCCGTTTATTATAATGAGAACAATGAACCGGACGGATATGTGATCTACTGGATCGCGAAGGAAGTTTTTCATATTAAAGACATGATCTTTAATAATGAAGAGGCAAGAACCGGATTATGGAACTTCGTGGCGGCACATTTTTCCATGATTAATCAGGTGGAGGGCGATACTTACACGGATGAACCTCTGGCATTTCTTCTGGAAGATGCAAGCATCAAGGAAGTGATCTCGCCATACTATATGGGAAGAATCGTGGATTTTGTGTCCTTCATCGAGAAGTATCCGTTCAAGCCAAGCGTCCTCGACCGTGAATGGAAATTTAAACTGATCGACCCGGTCATGGAGTGCAACCAGGGAAATTTCTGTCTGACCATCTCCAGAGAAGGCAAAGGCCAGGCAGTCCGCACTATGGAACCCTGCCAGGACGAGATCAGCATTCAAACCATGGCTACCATGCTGATGGGCTACAAACGCCCCGAATACCTCGCAAGGATCGGCAGGATCAAAGCTGCCGAGTGGACCATCGACATGCTCGAAGACGCGATCGAGCAGCAGACACCGTACATATCGGATTATTTTTAAGAATATGAAAGAAAATAATTATATTTCTGTTTTGGACGGGCTTTTGAGAGCGAAAATATATCTGTGGATGATTGGTGTTCTTTTCTATGTAAAGTCAATTTATGTAGTGGAGTTTTTTCTGCTGGCTGGAATATTCTTGATGGGAGTCAGCATATTGTGCGCTTCTGCTATAAACAGAAAAAACTGGATAACTTCCTGGATGATCAGTTTTTGTGCCTGCTTTATTTATCTTATCTGCTATATCCTGGCAGGTTATGCAGGTTTGGTCATACCGATGGGAGAAATATTGGAAGCAGATCCAAATCCGGCAAATGGAATTCTTTTGATGTTATATACTGCGGTGTTTTGGGGAGTGGCAGTAGTGACTCGCGTCATATCAGGTATTTTTTATTCAGTTCTGAATAGATTTGGTTCTTCCAAAATGAACACATACTTATGAGAAAAAAGAAGGTACTGTAAAGTCATCAAATATGATGATTCTGCAGTACCTTCTTTTATACAAAATTGTGAATTTGTTTAATTATAAAGGCTTTAAGGTACTGTTCAGAGGTAATGGTGTGGTCGCTTTCCTGGTGTGTCCTCCACCTGACCGCGCAAAGTAAGTGATTGTGTGCGAGGGAAAGCTGGCTGGATGATTAGGCAGGAAGCAAGCGAGTTGAAGGTTCATGGAAATCGGGAGGCAGAATGACCTTACGGAAAGTAAATCGCCTAAAGGCCCACAAAATTTAGAGGTCTGAATGACTTGACAGGAAGTAAGTTATTTAAAGGTCTACAGAAATCGGAGAGGAAAATGACTGGGAGATGAGTAAGTGATCAGGAAGTCAACAGAAGTTAGGAGTTTTGGATGACTACGTTAAAAGAAAGTAGCAACAGAGTACATAAATTCGAAAAAAATGGATGGTTAGAATTGTACTTGCCTACAAGCAAGTCAATAAATTAACCTATTGTGCTACTTCAAATAAATTATATGAAAACCTGTAAATGCGCAAAGAATCCCTGTAATTATTGGAAAACTAAAATTTTTAGAATATCAATTCCTTGATTTTT
>NZ_JBBMEI010000038.1:0-37128 GCF_040096655.1 Blautia intestinihominis
AAATCCAGAAATAATAAAAGTAGCTGTATAGCCGAAAGGCAAGCAGTATTGGTGTCATGGACGCACCCTGAAAAAAGGCGGTATCCCGCCAGATTTCAGATGCTCTGGTAACTTGTTGCCGAGTAGTTCACCATATAAGAACTTCCGAACAGATGCAACTGCTCTTGGAAATTATCTCAGCATTATTTGAAAAAATACAATATAAAAACCGCATAAGTATGCAAAAACAACAGACAACATGCACTTTTCCTTGACATAAATATACAAAATTGTTAAAATATTTAACGACATAGATTGAAACGGCGCTGATTTGATCTGAATCGGTGCCGTATTTTATTTTGAGGAGGTAGTAGAGATGTTAAAAGTATGGATTGCGGGTGCAAGTGGACAGATCGGCCGTGCATTGAATGATGTACTTGACCCGATGGAGATCGAGGCTCTGAACACAGACCTTGATGAACTGGACATCACCGATACGGATGAAGTGATCAACTTTGGTACCGTCAACCGTCCGGATGTGATCATTAACTGTACCGGTATTACAGATACCGATGAGTGCGAAAAAAATCCGGAACATGCATACCGTGTCAATGCCCTTGGCGCAAGAAACTTAAGCATTGTTGCCCGCAAATGTGGTTCCAAGATCGTTCAGCTTTCCACAGATGATGTATTTGACGGACAGAGCAAGAAACCTTACACAGAATTTGATGACACCAATCCGCTGACTGTTTACGGCAGATCTAAGAGAGCCGGCGAGTATTACGTCAAAGAATTTACTCACAAGCACTTTATCATCCGCAGTAACTGGGTATACGGACAGGGTGGACGCAACTTTGTAAACCGTGTTCTGGAGGCAGCAGAGACCGGAAAATCTCTTTCCGTTGCATCTGACCAGTTCGGTTCTCCGACCAGCGCGAAGGATCTTGCAAGAATGATCCTGTATCTGATCAGCACAAATGAATATGGAACTTATCATGTGACCTGCAGCGGCGTCTGCAACCGTTATGAATTCGCACAGGAGATCTTACGGCTTGCCGGCAAGAATATCGAACTGAAATCTGTTCCGACAGAGCAGTCAGATCTTTCTTCTGTCAGACCGCCATATGCAGTTCTGGACAATTTTATCCTTCGTATCATTGAGGTGTATGACATGCCAGACTGGAAAGAATCTCTGAAAGAATACATGGATGAAAGAACGGAGGACTAAGATGAAAGAAAAAAACACAAAAGCAAAAACTCCGAACAAAAAAGCAATCGGTCTGACAACCAAGATTTTCATCGCCCTGATCGCAGGTGCGATCCTTGGTATCATTCTCTGCTATCTGGTTCCGGACAGCAGCTTTAAGAAAGATGTAATTATTGAAGGTATCCTTTATGTCATCGGACAGGGATTCATCCGTCTGATGAAGATGCTTGTTGTACCGCTGGTATTCTGCTCTCTGGTCTGCGGAAGCATGGCGATCGGGGATACCAAGAAACTCGGAACCGTAGGTGTGAGAACCCTGGCTTTTTATCTTGCAACCACTGCACTGGCAGTTTGCGTTGCACTTGGCATCGGAAACCTGATTAATCCAGGTGTCGGACTTGATATGAGCGCAATCCAGAGTTCAGCAGCGTCTGTGGAAACCATGGAGGCAACTTCCCTTACGGATACGATCCTCAACATCATTCCGGACAACCCGATCAATTCTCTGGCAAGCGGAACCATGCTTCAGGTTATCGTATTTGCCCTGATCGTCGGTGTGATCCTTGCAAAGATGGGAGAGCGTGCAGAGACAGTAGCAAACTTTTTCAGCCAGTTCAATGACATTATGATGGAAATGACCATGATGATCATGAGCCTTGCGCCGATCGGAGTTTTCTGCCTGATCAGCCGTACTTTTGCAAACATCGGCTTCAGCGCATTCATTCCGCTGGCGAAGTATATGATCGGCGTACTGCTTGCCCTGGCGATCCAGTGCTTCGGTGTATATCAGATCCTGCTCAAGATTTTTACAGGTCTGAACCCGATACGTTTCATCAAGAAATTTTTCCCGGTTATGGCATTCGCATTCTCAACCGCTACATCCAATGCGACCATTCCGATGTCTATTGATACCCTTTCCAAGAAGGTTGGTGTATCCAAGAAGATTTCTTCCTTCACCATTCCGCTTGGTGCGACCATCAACATGGATGGTACTTCCATCATGCAGGGTGTTGCAGTAGTTTTTGCGGCACAGGCATTTGGCATCCATTTAAGCCCGATGGATTACGTGACCGTTATCGGAACAGCGACACTTGCTTCCGTAGGTACCGCAGGTGTACCGAGTGTCGGTCTTGTAACCCTGACCATGGTATTCAACTCTGTTGGACTTCCGGTAGAGGCAATCGGTCTGATCATGGGTATCGACCGTATCCTCGATATGACAAGAACAGCAGTCAACATCACAGGTGACGCTGTCTGCACAACGATCGTCGCACACCAGAACGGCGCTCTCGACAAATCAGTATTCAACGAAACAGACTGATTTCCAAATATCAATCTTAAAAGAAACGGCTGTACACATTATGTGTACGGTCGTTTTTTTGTCCATATATGCAAAATAGGTTGAAATCCCTTTCAGATGTCAGATATAATAAAACCATCATTACAAAAAGGAGAAATTTATGAGCATATTAAACGTTGAGCATCTGACACATGGCTTTGGCGACAGAGCTATTTTTTCAGATGTTTCTTTTAGACTTCTTAAAGGAGAACATATCGGACTTGTTGGAGCGAACGGAGAAGGCAAGTCTACTTTCATGAGCATTGTCACAGGGAAACTGATGCCGGATGAAGGCAAGGTAGAATGGGCAAAAAACGTCCACGCAGGCTACCTTGACCAGCACGCCGTCCTCGAAAAAGGCATGACGATCCAGGAAGTGCTGAAATCTGCTTTTGACCCGCTGCTTCAGAAAGAACAGCGGATGAATGAGATCTGCGATCTTCTGGGGAGCGCAGACGAAGAAGAGATGAACACACTGATGGAAGAACTGGGAACGATCCAGGACGAGCTGACTCTGCATGATTTTTATGTCATTGATTCCAAGGTAGAAGAAGTTGCAAGAGCACTGGGGCTTCTGGATCTGGGACTTGACCGCGATGTAACAGACTTAAGTGGCGGTCAGAGAACGAAGGTGCTTCTCGGCAAACTCCTTCTGGAGAAACCGGACATCCTGCTTCTTGACGAACCGACCAACTATCTCGATGAAGAACATATCGCATGGCTCAAACGTTATCTTCTTGATTACGAGAATGCTTTTATCCTGATCTCTCATGATATCCCATTCCTGAATGATGTAGTCAATATCATCTACCATATGGAAAATCAGGAGCTGAACCGCTATGTGGGTGATTACGATCATTTCCAGGAAGTCTACGCAGTGAAGAAAGCACAGCTTGAGGCAGCTTACCGCCGCCAGCAGCAGGAGATCAGCGAACTCAAGGACTTCGTTGCGAGAAACAAAGCCCGTGTGTCAACCAGAAACATGGCAATGTCCCGTCAGAAGAAACTGGACAAGATGGATGTGATCGAGCTGGCAGCAGAGAAACCAAAGCCGGAGTTCCATTTCCGTTATGGACGCACACCGGGCAAAATGCTTTTTGAAACACATGACCTCGTGATCGGTTATGATGAGCCACTTTCCAAACCACTGAACTTCACGATGGAACGAGGACAGAAGATCGCACTGGTCGGAACAAACGGAATCGGCAAAACAACCCTGCTCAAGAGCATCCTTGGACTGATCCCGTCCCTCAAGGGAAACTGCGAGCGAGGAGAAAACCTCCAGCTTGGATATTTCGAGCAGGAAGTAAAGGGTGACAATAAGACGACCTGTATCGAAGAATTATGGCAGGAATTTCCGTCCTACACACAGTATGAAATCCGTTCAGCTCTTGCAAAATGCGGTCTTACAACGAAGCATATCGAGAGTCAGGTCCGTGTCTTAAGCGGTGGTGAGCAGGCAAAAGTCCGTCTCTGTAAACTTGTAAACCGCGATACCAATGTCCTGCTTCTCGATGAGCCGACCAACCATCTGGACGTAGATGCCAAAGAGGCATTAAAGAGTGCCCTCAAAGAGTACAGAGGAAGTATCCTTCTGATCTGCCATGAACCGGAGTTTTACCAGGATGTGGTAAATGAAGTCTGGGATATGAGCAAGTGGACTACCAAGGTATTCTAAATGGAGAAAATATTGTGAAAGGCAAAAAAATCAAAATTGTTTGCAGACTTTATCAACAGCCTTACGATCACATTTTTTATTAATTTTCTTTGATTTAAAACTGGGAGGGGAACTATGTTTGGATTCGGCAAACTGAAAGAAAAAATAAATGTACGGATAAAAGGACATGACAGCGCATATCTCCCCATGATAAGCTAAAGAAGCAGTAAATAACAGGGCTTCAGTTTAGGGAGGGTTTATGCACAAGGAGGTAAATCACAAGATACGTAAGCACTTCAACGAGGGAATCTACAATGTTGCCCGCTATACAGAAATCGTGCTTTCTATCGTCATTCTGATCGTGATCGCGCTGGCTGGCATCCGGCTGATCTATGCGATCACAGAGACTTCGCTTATGGACATGGATATTGACTTTTTTACAAAGTTTCTGGCAAACGCCCTGTCGCTGGTCGTAGGTGTGGAGTTTGTAAAGATGCTCTGCCGCCACTCCGCGCAGACAGTTGTAGAAGTGCTGATGTTTGCAACAGCCAGACAGATGGTTGTTGAGCATATGGCACCAACACAGACACTGATCGGAGTCATTGCCATCGCCGTCCTCTTTGCAATCAGGAAGTTCCTGATGACAGAGGACAGCGACATGTCACATTCACCGTTTAAGAAATGTAAGGAAGAAAAACACGAGGTTTAATTTCTGCCTTTGCTTAAAGTGCTGTTGTGATAAGCAGAAGAATAAGTGACATCTTCTCCGAACCATTCCGGAGGAATATAGGTATTTGCCTGTTCTTCGGATTCGAATTCAACTTCGGCAAGAAGAAGTCCATCATAGTCTTCGTGGAAGACATCAAGTTCGATCGTCAGGCCATCCTTTTCCGGGATCAGATAACGGGTCTTGGAGATGACGATGCCGTCGGCTTTTGGCTTGAGATGCTCATAGGATTCCTGGGTCAGAGGGAGATTGTATTCCTCTCTGGACAGGAGTCCTTTTGATTTATAAGTCAGATAATATTCATCATCCTGCCTGCGGATGCGGACGACAGGATCCGTGCAGAGATAACCCTGCTCGATTTTATGGAAAGAACAGTTTGCGAGATCTTTTGGAAGCTGTTCTTTTTTTATGAGGAATTTTCTTTCGATTTCCATGTGCATACTCCTTTGCATTCTGAATTACAGGGAAAAAATTCATTAGATTTCGTAGATTTAGTATATCCCTTTTTCCTGATAAATGCTATACTAAACAAATGGGAAAAATAAAACAGATACGAAACAGGGAGGTTTTTTATGAGCAAAAAAGTTTATATTTTTCTTGCAGACGGATTTGAAGATATCGAAGGCCTGACCGTAGTAGACCTGATGCGCCGTGCAGGAATCGACATAGAAACTGTTTCCATCAAAGAGAGCAATGAGATCACAACATCCCATGGGATCATGATGAAGACCGACAGAGTATTTACGGGAACTGATTTTTCAGATGCAGACATGCTCGTCCTTCCGGGAGGAATGCCGGGAACGAAGTATCTGGGAGAGTATCAGCCGCTCTGTGACCTTCTGAGAGATTTCTACGGAAAGAGCGGTAAAGTAGCGGCAATCTGTGCGGCACCGACTGTTCTGGCATCTCTTGGATTCCTTGAAGGAAGAAAGGCAACTGCATATCCGTCCTGCATGGAGGGGCTTACCGGCGCAGAGCCGTCTTATGAGAGTGTTGTAGTTGATGGCAATGTGACGACCAGCCGCGGACTTGGAACCGCTGTGGACTTCGCATTAAGCCTGATCGGACAGCTTCTCGGTGAAGAAAAGGCGGATGAGATCGCAGAATCCGTAGTATATTCCCGGAAATAAGGCAAAAACAGGAGTTTTCTACAAAAAATACTGGCGTTTTTATACCTGTTGTGCTATACTACGATAATGACTGTAATTGTATCTCTTGATATCGGGATACAGCTACCTGTACGCATTATCCGCAGACAGGGATAAGCAATAGATAGAATATTCAGAGCTTATATCTGAAAATTAAGGAGGAACAAAAAACATGAGTTTACAGGTTGAAAAACTGGAAAAGAACATGGCGAAACTTACAATCGAGGTTTCCGCTGAAGATTTAGAGAAAGCTATGCAGGCTGCATACCAGAAAGCAAAAGGAAGAATCTCTCTTCCAGGATTCCGTAAAGGAAAAGCACCAAGAAAAATGATCGAGCAGATGTACGGCAAGGGAATCTTCCTTGAGGACGCTGCAAACGCTCTGATCCCGGAGCACTACAGCAAAGCAGTTGAGGAGTGCGAGCTTGAGATCGTATCCCAGCCGGAGATCGCTGTAACACAGGCTGAGCCAGGAAAAACTTTCATCTTCACAGCAGAAGTAGCTGTTAAACCGGAAGTTACTCTTGGTGAGTACAAAGGAGTAGAGGTTCCGAAGTCTGAGACAGAAGTAACAGACGAGGACGTTGAAGCTGAACTGAAGAAAGAGCAGGAGAAAAACTCCAGAACAGTTACAGTAGAAGACCGTGGAGCAGAGAATGGCGACATCACAACAATCGACTTCGAAGGATTTGTTGACGGTGAAGCATTCGAAGGCGGCAAAGGAACAGACTACCCGCTGACACTTGGTTCCGGATCTTTCATCCCGGGATTCGAAGATCAGCTCGTTGGATCTAAAGCCGGAGACCACGTAGAAGTTAAGGTTACATTCCCGGAAGAATACCAGGCAAAAGAACTGGCTGGCAAAGAAGCTGTATTCCAGTGTGACGTTAAGAAAGTAGAAGCAAAAGAACTTCCGGAACTGGATGATGATTTTGCACAGGACGCTTCTGAGTTCGATACTCTTGCAGAGTACAAAGAAGACATCAAGAAGAACCTGACAGAAAAGAAAGAAAAAGAAGCTCGTGCAGCAAAAGAAAACGCAGCAGTAGACAAAGCAATCGAGAACGCAGAGATGGAGATTCCGGATGCAATGGTAGCTACTCAGACACGTCAGATGCTGGATGACTTCGCAAGAAGAATGCAGTCTCAGGGACTTACCATGGAGCAGTACTTCCAGTTCACAGGAATGACAGCTGAGAAGATGCAGGAAGAAATGAAACCACAGGCTCTCAAGAGAATCCAGACAAGACTGGTTCTTGAGAAGATCGCAGAAGTTGAAAACATTCAGCCGACTCAGGAAGAAGTTGACGAAGAGATCAGCAAAATGGCTGAAGCATACAAGATGGAAGCTGACAAGATCAAAGAACTGCTTGGCGACCGCGAATTAGAGCAGATGAAGAAAGATATGGCTGTACAGAAAGCCGTAACTCTCGTAGCTGACGAGGCAAAAGAAGCCTAAGCAGACATTATGATCCACAGTCAGGCGACGAATGGAGGCATATTATATGAGTTTAGTACCTTATGTCATTGAGCAGACAAGCAGAGGCGAAAGAAGTTACGACATTTACTCCCGTCTTCTGAAAGACCGTATCATCTTTCTTGGAGAAGAAGTAAATGATGTAAGTGCCAGCATTATCGTGGCACAGCTTCTGTTCCTCGAAGCAGAGGATCCTGGTAAAGACATTCAATTATATATCAACAGTCCGGGAGGATCTGTAACCGCTGGTATGGCGATCTACGACACAATGAAGTACATCAAATGTGATGTATCTACCATTTGTCTTGGAATGGCAGCCAGCATGGGAGCTTTCCTTCTGGCAGGAGGAACCAAGGGTAAGAGATTTGCCCTGCCGCATTCTACCATTATGATCCATCAGCCGTCAGGCGGTGCACAGGGTCAGGCAACCGAGATCCAGATCGTTGCAGACCATATCGCACAGACCAAGCGTACACTGAATGAGATCCTGGCAGAAAACACAGGACAGCCTTATGAAGTAGTGGAAAAAGACACAGACCGCGACAATTATATGACTGCTGAAGAAGCAAAGGCATACGGACTGATCGATGGTGTTGTCGAGCATAAATAAAGCAGACAAAAGGAACCTCTTTTCAGGGGGTTCCTTTTGTGCCATAACAAACGGAAAGGAAACGAGAACTATCTATGGCAGAAAAAATAAGAGATGGAAAAGTCAGATGCTCTTTTTGTCACAAATCTGAAGACCAGGTCCGCAAGCTGATCGCAGGTCCGGAGGGAGTTTTTATTTGTGATGAGTGTATAGGTATCTGCTCAGAGATTATGGAAGAGGAACTGGGAGATTACGACCAGGAAGATATCTATGATACAGACATCAATCTGTTAAAGCCAGAAGAGATTCATAAGATTCTGGATGACTACGTTATTGGACAGGATGAGGCAAAGAAAGCACTTTCCGTAGCTGTCTATAACCATTACAAGAGAATCACAGCATCCAGAAACCTGGATGTGGAATTACAGAAGAGCAACATCCTGATGCTTGGACCGACCGGTTCCGGTAAAACTCTGCTTGCACAGACACTTGCCCGTCTTCTGAATGTGCCGTTTGCTATTGCAGACGCTACAACACTGACAGAGGCCGGTTATGTCGGTGAGGATGTGGAGAATATCCTTCTGAAACTGATCCAGGCAGCAGACTATGACATTGAACGTGCACAGTACGGAATCATCTATATTGATGAGATCGACAAGATCACCAGAAAATCCGAAAACGCATCCATCACCCGTGATGTATCCGGTGAGGGCGTTCAGCAGGCACTTCTGAAGATCCTCGAGGGAACCGTTGCAAACGTACCGCCGCAGGGAGGTCGTAAGCACCCACATCAGGAATTCCTTCAGATCGATACGACAAATATCCTGTTTATCTGCGGCGGTGCTTTTGACGGGATCGAGAAAGCGATCGAGGCAAGACAGAACACGAAGTCTATCGGTTTTGGTGCAGAAGTAGAGGTCAAGAAAGAGAGAAACATCGGTGAGATCCTCAAGGATGTCATGCCGGAAGATTTTGTCAAATTTGGTCTTATCCCGGAATTCATCGGACGAGTTCCGATCGTTGTAACTCTTGACGGACTGGATGAGGAAGCACTGATCCGTATCCTCAAGGAGCCAAAGAACGCACTGACCAGACAGTATCACAAGCTGTTTGAGCTGGACGGCGTAGAACTGGAATTCCAGGATGAAGCACTGGAAGCAGTTGCACGTAAATCTCTGGAACGTAAGACAGGAGCCAGAGGACTCAGATCTATCATGGAGAAATCTCTTATGGATCTTATGTACCGCACACCTTCTGACAAGACGATCCAGAAATGCATTCTCACAAAGGATGCCGTAGAAGGAACAGCAGAGCCGGAAGTCATCCATGGCGAAGCACCGGCACCGGAGCTTAAGAAAACTTCCCGTTCAAGAAAGAAAGGCAAGCCGGAAACGGCCTAAAGAAGGGACTGAAGAAACATGAAACAGCCAATTAGCATTCTTCCTGCGATCGCACTTCGAGGAACGACGATCCTGCCGGATATGATCGTTCATTTTGATGTAAGCAGAGAACGCTCTATGAAGGCAATTGAAGCTGCCATGCTTCAGGATGAGAAGATCTTTCTGGTCACACAGAAAGATCCGGAAATGGAAACACCGGGAATCACAGATCTGTACAAGGTTGGTACAGTTGCATATATCAAACAGGTAGTTAAATTACCACATGATCTGCTCCGTGTTCTGGTCGAGGGCGTGGAACGCGCAGAACTCATCGGACTGGAACAGGAGGAACCATTCCTCATGGCAGAGACCGCAGGATTTGAGGCAGATGGAGCCCATTATGCGAAGTCTCTGAGAGAGGCAATGTACAGAAGCATCCGTGAACTGTTTCAGAGATACTGTATCGAGAGCGGCAGGATCAGCAAAGATCTTGCTGCCAAGATCATGAACATCCAGAATCTGGAAGAACTGATCTCACAGGTATCTGTGAACATCCAGATCACCTACCAGAATCAGCAGAAGATCCTGGAGGCAGTGACACTGGAAGAACAGTATGAAGTTCTTGCAGCGATCCTGAACAATGAGATCGAAGTGCTTCAGATCGGACATGATCTCCAGCACAAACTCAAAGCCCGCGTAGACAAGAACCAGAGAGAATATATTCTGAGAGAACAGCTCAAACTGATCCGTGAAGAGCTTGGAGAGGACAACACTGCTGACACAGCACAGGAATACCGCGAGAAACTTGAGAAACTCCAGGCTTCAAAAGAAGTCAAGGATAAGATCAGCAAGGAGATCGACCGTTTCAAGAGCATGAACAGCAGTGCAGCTGAGAGCAGCGTGCTTAGCACCTATATCGAAACACTGCTGGATCTTCCGTGGGATAAGAAATCCGAGGATTCCATGGATCTTGCCGAAGCATGGAAGATCCTGGAGGAGGGACATTACGGCCTCAAAGAAGTCAAGGAGCGTATCATGGAATTTCTTTCCGTGCGTAAACTGACTTCCGGCGGCAAGAGTCCGATTCTCTGTCTTGTGGGACCTCCTGGAACTGGTAAGACCTCCATTGCCCATTCTGTGGCAGAGGCACTTCACAAGAAATATGTCCGTATCTGTCTTGGCGGCGTTCGTGACGAAGCTGAGATCCGTGGACATCGTAAGACTTATGTAGGGGCAATGCCGGGACGCATCACTGTTGCCTTGCAGCAGGCGGGCGTCAGCAATCCTCTGATGCTCCTTGACGAGATCGACAAGACAAGCAGCGATTACAAGGGAGATACTTCCTCTGCACTGCTTGAAGTTCTGGATCCGGAGCAGAACAGCCACTTCAATGACCATTATGTAGAGGTTTCGCAGGATCTCTCCGAGGTACTTTTTATTGCGACTGCAAATGATATCCAGGGAATCCCGAGACCGCTTCTGGACCGTATGGAAGTGATCGAGATCTCAGGCTATACCGAGAATGAGAAGGAACATATCGCGAAGGAACATCTGATCCCGAAGCAGCTTGAAGTAAATGGTATCCCGAAAGGTAAGCTGACCATACAGCCGGCCGCACTTCGCAAAATGATCACTCTCTACACCAGAGAGGCAGGAGTACGAGGACTTGAGCGCAAGATCGGTCAGATCTGCCGTAAAGCAGCCCGTGAACTCATGGAGAACGGTGCGGACAAAGTTGTTGTCAATACGAAGAATCTTGACAAATTCCTCGGCAAATCCACATACAGTTATCTGATGGCAAACAAGAAGGACGAAGTAGGAATCGCAAGAGGACTTGCCTGGACACAGGTTGGCGGCGATACACTTCAGATCGAGGTAAATGTCATGCCTGGCAAGGGTGAACTGGTACTGACCGGTCAGCTTGGAGATGTCATGAAGGAATCCGCAATGGCTGGTATTTCTTATATCCGTTCTGTTGCAGACCAGTACGATATTAAACCGGAATTTTTCCAGGAAAATGACATTCACGTACATATCCCGGAGGGAGCTGTCCCGAAGGATGGTCCGTCTGCGGGTATCACCATGGCGACAGCGATGCTTTCTGCGATCATTGGTAAGGAAGTGCGCGCAGATGTAGCCATGACAGGAGAGATCACTCTCCGCGGCAGGGTTCTGCCGATCGGCGGTCTCAAGGAGAAACTTCTTGCAGCGAAATACGCCCGTATCAAACAGGTACTTGTTCCGAGGGAAAATAAGCAGGATATTCAGGAGATCGATGCAGAGATCCTGGACGGCCTCAAAATTTCCTATGTAGATAATATGAAGGAAGTGCTTCACGAAGCACTGGTGAAATAAAGAGGAATTTATGATTATTAAAAATGCAGTTTTGGATATTGTCTGCGGAGTTACCAGCACACTTCCTGATACAGGGATGCCGGAGGTAGCTTTTGCAGGAAAATCAAATGTAGGAAAATCTTCTCTGATCAATGGTCTTATGAACCGCAAGGCACTGGCACGCACCAGTGCCCAGCCGGGTAAGACACAGACGATCAACTTTTATAAGATCAATGACGAGATGTTTCTGGTGGATCTTCCGGGATATGGATATGCCAAGATCACACCTGCCGAGAAAGAAAAATGGGGAAAGATGATCGAGCGTTATCTGCATACTTCCAAGGATCTCAAGGCAGTGTTCCTTCTTATCGATATCCGCCACAAACCATCTGCGAATGACTGCCAGATGTATGAATGGATCCTGCACAATGGATATGAACCGATCATCATAGCGACCAAGCTTGACAAGATCAAGAGAAGCCAGGTTCAGAAATGTCTCAAAGTTATCCGTGAAGAACTTAAGCTTACCAAGGGAACGAAGATCATTCCGTATTCCGCAGAAACAAAGCAGGGAAGAGATGAAATATGGGAACTGATCGATTCTCTGACCGGTCAGACACCTGCAGAAGAAGCCTGAAAGGACTATAAGAGATGGGAATCATCAAAGCAGTAAAACTTGCATTCGATTACTTGAAATATGATGAGGACGGCAACGTTCAGGAAACACAGAGAGCTGTGGATGGTGTGGATATTGATATCAAGGAAGGACAGTTTGTAGCGATCCTGGGACATAATGGTTCCGGTAAGTCTACCTTTGCCAAACACATCAATGCACTGCTTCTGCCGTCCGATGGAACAATCTGGATCGACGGGATCAATACTTCTGAGGAGCCGGAATTATGGAAGGTGCGTCAGAAGGCAGGAATGGTATTCCAGAATCCGGATAACCAGATCATCGGAACTGTTGTGGAGGAGGATGTCGGATTCGGGCCCGAAAACATGGGAGTTCCGACCGAGGATATCTGGAAGCGTGTCAACGAAAGTCTTGAGAAGACCGGCATGACAGCGTACAGACATCACTCTCCGAATAAACTTTCCGGAGGTCAGAAGCAGCGAGTTGCTATCGCAGGAGTCATGGCGATGCGTCCGAAATGCATTGTCCTGGATGAGCCGACAGCCATGCTGGACCCGAACGGCCGTAAGGAAGTACTCGCAGCTGTTCATCAGCTGAATAAGCAGGAAAATGTTACGGTAGTTCTGATCACGCATTACATGGAAGAAGTGATCGATGCAGACCATGTCATCGTTATGGATGGCGGTCATGTAGTTATGGAGGGAACTCCGCGGGAAATTTTTTCCCAGGTGGAAACTCTCAAGAAATACCGTCTTGATGTACCGCAGGTAACTCTGCTGGCGCATGAACTCAAACAGTCCGGAGTAGACATTCCGGATGGAATCCTTACTACGGAAGAGCTGGTAAATGCCTTATGTCAATAGAATTAAAAAACGTAACATACACATACAGCCCGGGAACTTCCTATCAGATCCACGCACTTAAGGATATCAATCTGGAAATCCCGGACGGACAGTTTATCGGTGTGATCGGACACACCGGAAGCGGAAAGTCTACACTGATCCAGCATTTTAATGCACTGATCCAGCCGACATCAGGAACCGTTTCCTACAATGGAGAGGATGTCTGGGCGGAGAAATACGACCGCAGGAAACTTCGCAGTGAAGTAGGACTGGTCTTTCAGTATCCGGAACATCAGTTGTTTGAGAGCGATGTGCTTTCAGATGTGTGTTTTGGACCGATGAACCAGGGAATGACCAGAGAACAGGCTGAGGAAGAAGCACGCAAGGCACTTCATCATGTAGGCTTCAAAGAAGAAAACTTTGACAAATCACCATTTGAACTTTCTGGTGGTCAGAAGAAGCGAGTGGCCATTGCAGGTGTACTTGCAATGAACCCGAAGATCCTGATTCTGGATGAGCCGACCGCAGGTCTTGATCCGAAGGGAAGAGATGAGATCCTTGATCAAATCGCAGAACTTCACAAAGTTCGTGGGATTACCATTGTGCTGGTTTCTCATAGCATGGAAGATGTAGCCAAATATGCGGAGCGTCTGATCGTGGTCAATCATGGACAGATCGCCTTTGATGACACACCAAAGAAGGTTTTTGCTCATTACAAAGAGATGGAACCGATGGGACTGGCTGCCCCGCAGATCACCTATATCATGCATGCCCTTAAGGAAAAAGGACTCAATGTCGACCCTTCTGATACAACGGTAGAAGAGGCGAAGCAGGATATCCTGAATGCTCTTCGGAAAATGAACTCCCCTTTACTGAAAGGAGGAGCTCAGAATGATTAGAGATATTACGATCGGTCAGTACTATCCGGCGAAATCTGTGATCCACAGAATGGACCCGAGAACCAAGTTATTTGGAACGCTGATCTTCATTATTTCCGTATTCCTGTTCCGCAGCGTGGCAGGATATGCCGTTGCAACGTTATTCCTGGCAGGGATGATCACGATCTCTCAGGTTCCGGTGAAGTTTATCTTTAAGGGACTCAAAGCGATCTTCATGATCCTTCTGATCACGATGGTGTTCAATATCCTTCTGACACCGGGTGAAGTGCTCTGGAAGATCGGAATCTTCACCATCACCAAAGAAGGAATCTCCATGGCAGTCCGCATGGCAATCCGACTGATCTATCTGGTGATCGGATCTTCACTTATGACGCTGACAACAACACCAAATCAGCTCACTGATGGTCTGGAAAAAAGCCTGCGTCCGTTGAACAAGATCCACGTTCCGGTACATGAGATCGCAATGATGATGTCGATCGCGCTGCGTTTTATCCCGATCCTTCTGGAAGAAACGGACAAGATCATGAAAGCGCAGATCGCCAGAGGCGCCGACTTCGAGAATGGAAACATGATCCAGAAGGTCAAAAACATGGTTCCGCTTCTTGTCCCGCTGTTTATCTCAGCATTCCGTCGTGCCAATGATCTGGCAATGGCGATGGAAGCAAGATGTTACCATGGAGGCGATCATCGTACACAGATGAAGCCACTTCACTATGCAAAGAGGGACCACGTCGCATATCTGGTATTGTTCGTGTACCTTGCCGTTGCGATTGGATTCCGCGTGATGGGATGGTGATAAGATGAAGCGAATTGGACTTGTAGTTGCATATGATGGAACGAATTACAGTGGCTGGCAGATCCAGCCGAACGGAGTCACGATCCAGGGTGTTCTGAACGATACCCTGACAGAACTTCTCGGAGAGAAAATCGAGATTATGGGTGCGAGCCGTACAGATGCCGGCGTACATGCACTGGGAAATGTGGCGGTATTTGACACCAATACAAGAATTCCGGGTGAAAAGATTTCCTATGCGCTGAACCAGCGGCTTCCGGATGACATTCGGATTCAGCTGTCTGAGGAAGTGGATCCGGATTTTCACCCACGTTACTGCGACAGTGAGAAAACTTACGAATACCGCATCCTCAACAGGAAATTCCCGGTGCCGACAGAGAGGCTGTACTCTTATTTCTACCACTACAAACTGGATGTGGACAAGATGCGAGAGGCAACTTCCTATCTGATCGGACGGCATGATTTTGCCAGCTTCTGTGGAACAGGAGCGCAAGTCAAATCAACAGTCCGCACACTGACAGGGATTGATATCTGGAGAGACGGAGATATCGTCACGATCCAGGTCAGAGGAGAGGGATTCCTCTACAATATGGTGCGTATCATCGCAGGAACACTGATCCAGGTTGGAAACGGACAGTATCCACCGGAACGAGTCAAAAAGATCCTTGAGGCCTGCGACAGATCTGTATCCGGACCGACAGCCCCGGCACATGGACTGACGCTGATGGGGATTCAGTTTTTTGATTGAAAATAAAAGTTATGGATAGAAAAAAGACGGTTTTAAATATCCGTCTTTTTCTTTTGTATAATTTTATATTTACGTGGTTATAACCACATATTTGTGGCGGCAGGTATATTATCCTTGATTTGTGAAGAAAATGTATATATCGACTACAAGGAGGGTCATACCATGGAAAATAAAATGTTTTGTTTTCAGTGTCAGGAAACAGCAGGCTGCACAGGATGTACGAAATCCGGCGTCTGTGGAAAGAAACCGGAAGTTGCTGCAATGCAGGATCTTCTGATCTATGTGACAAAGGGGCTTTGCGCGATCACGACAGAACTTCGTAACGAGGGAAAAGAGATCGATGACATGATCAATCATCTCGTCGTGATGAATCTTTTTACAACAATTACAAATGTAAATTTTGACAGAGAAACTATCGTAGAACGTATCAGAGAAACTCTGGATATAAAGGAAAAGTTACTTACAGAAACGGCGAATAGAGAGCAGCTTCCACAGGCGGCTGTCTGGAATGGTACAGAGACAGAGTTTGACAAAAAAGCGGCTGAAGTTGGGATCCTTTCCACAGAAAATGAGGACATCCGAAGTTTGCGGGAACTTATCACTTATGGATTAAAAGGTCTTGCCGCCTATGAAAAGCATGCGTTTGCGCTGCTGCATAATGACGAGGAACTGGATGCATTTCTGCAGAGAGCACTTGCCGCAACGCTGGACGATTCACTTACAGCCGAAGACCTTACAGCCCTTACGCTGGAAACTGGCAAGTACGGCGTTCAGGTGATGGCTCTGCTCGATAAGGCAAATACAGAAACTTACGGAAATCCGGAGATCACCAAAGTAAATATCGGTGTCAGGAATAATCCGGGAATTCTGATCTCCGGACATGATCTCCGTGATCTGGAAATGCTTCTGGAGCAGACACAGGGAACGGGCGTGGATGTCTACACACATTCAGAAATGCTCCCTGCGCATTATTATCCTGCATTCAAAAAATATCCGAATTTTGTAGGAAATTACGGAAATGCATGGTGGAAACAGAAAGAAGAGTTTGAGAGTTTCCACGGCCCGATCGTGATGACAACAAACTGCATCGTTCCACCGAAGGACAGCTACAAAGACCGCGTTTATACAACCGGTGCAGTGAGATATCCGGGATGTAAACATATCCCAGGTGCAGAAGGCGAAGAAAAAGATTTTTCCGCGGTGATCGAACATGCGAAAAAATGTGCACCGCCGCAGGAGATTGAGAGCGGCGAGATCATCGGAGGTTTTGCACACGCACAGGTATTTGCACTGGCAGATCAGATCGTGGAAGCAGTCAAGTCCGGCGCGATCCGCAAATTTGTCGTGATGGCAGGTTGTGACGGACGTGCAAATACAAGAAATTACTACACAGATTTTGCAAAAGCCCTGCCGAAAGATACGGTGATCCTGACCGCAGGCTGTGCGAAATACAAGTATAACAAACTGAACCTTGGCGATATCAACGGAATCCCGAGAGTCCTTGATGCAGGACAGTGCAACGATTCCTATTCCCTGGCAGTCATTGCCCTGAAACTCAAGGAAATCTTTGAGCTGGAAGATATCAATGAACTTCCGATCGTATACAATATCGCCTGGTATGAGCAGAAAGCCGTGATCGTGCTCCTGGCACTTCTTTCCCTCGGAGTCAAAAATATCCACCTCGGACCAACCCTTCCGGCCTTCCTTTCCCCGAATGTTGCGAAGATCCTTGTGGATAATTTCGGGATCGCCGGAATCCGTTCTGTGGAGGAGGATATGAACGATTTGATCGGCTGATAAAATAAAAACAGATTGCAAATCCACTGCATATGTTAGATAATGTGTGCAGTGGATATTTTTTGTCTGCTGATGGTATATAATATCGTAGATCAGGGATGGAATGAAGATGGAAACGGCAAAATACGACGAGAACCGGCTTTTGCATCTGCTTCTGGATATGGGAGAGATGCTACTGGCTTCGGGGGCGGAGATCAACCGTGTAGAAGATACATTGCAGAGGATCGGGCGTGCATATGGCGCTGCCAAAATGAACGTATTCGTGATCACATCGAGCATTGTGATCACAATGGAAAGAACAGACGGGGAATTGCTTACACACACCAGAAGAGTGAATTATACGGGCAGTACGGATTTTACCGCACTGGAACAGCTCAATGCACTCAGCAGGAACTGCTGTATCAACCCCATTCCGCTGGACCAGTTTCAGCGGCGGCTTCAGGAGATCGCAGAGCCGAGGGGACGATGGGATCTTTATATGGGAAGTATCCTGGCAGCAGGCAGTTTTGCTGTGTTTTTTGGCGGGACATTTGCAGATGGAGTTGTGGCGGCACTGGTGGCTGTCCTGATCTGCTTTATACAGCAAAAAGCGACGAAACTTTTTGCAAATACGATCATGTTTAACCTGTTCTGTTCTTTTGTTGTGGGAACGGTGATCTGCCTGACGGTCAAAGTCCTGCCGGTTTTGAACATGGACAAGATCATGATCGGGGATATCATGCTTCTGATCCCGGGAATTCCGGCGACAAACTCCATCAGAGACATGCTGATGGGAGATACGATCTCCGGACTGATGCGACTGATCGAGAGTATTCTGTGGGCGGGAGCTCTTGCCTGTGGATTTATGGCAGCGATTTGGATGGTGAGAGTATGAAAGATGTGATATTGCAGTTGGTTATGGCGTTTGTCGGTTCTCTGGGATTTGCCATGCTGTTCCGGCTGAGACAGTCATTGTGGGTATCGGCATCTCTGGGAGGTGTTGTCTGCTGGGGAGGTTATCTGCTGGTGATGTATTTCAGTAACGGTCAGATTTTTATTTCCGGTCTGGCGGCTTCTGCACTGGCAGCAGTCTATGCGGATTTTCTTGCAGCCAGAAAGAGAGCTCCGGTCCCGCTGTTTTTGATTCCGTCAGTTGTGCCGCTGATTCCGGGAAGTACGCTGTACTACACGATGAGTGCAGCAGTGCAGGGAAATACAGAAGAAGTGTCACACTATGGCAGTCTGACACTTCAGTATGCATTGTCCATCGCGGGTGGGATCTGTATCGTGTGGACGATCTTATCAATTTTCCGAAGATATTATGTTCTTAGAACAAACAGGTTAAAATAATCAGATACATTTGTATGCAATGATCGTTACCGTTCCTTTGCCGGGGTAACGTTTCATTGCATATTTATTTGGATAAGCTTCGATCAGATCCGGCAGTTTGAGGAAACCGTAGGTGCGGGCATCGAAATCCGGCTTTGCACGCTTGATATACTGGCCTGCGGAGCTGACATTGACATAGCGGTCGTCATCCTGGTACTTGTCCCAGGCGATGTGGAGCAGTTTGTGGATTTCTTTTAATTCTTTTGCTTTGCGGCGTTCTTCTGCACTTTCCTGGCTGCGTCTGCTGTTTCTTGTCTTTCTGGAAGAAACCGGAGCAGGCTGATGCTCCGGAGTATCTGGGTCTTTGCTCAGATTTTCGAGATAAACAAATTCATCACAGGCATTTCGGAACGGCTCCGGTGTTTTCTTCTCTCCGACGCCCATGACATAGACTCCGGACTCGTGAAGTTTGATCGCGAGCGGTGTGTAATCGCTGTCGCTGGCAACGATGACAAAAGCATCATAGATCCCGCTGTGCAGAAGATCGAGAGTGTCGATCACGAGAGCCATGTCGGTGGCGTTTTTGCCCGCAACGTAGTCAAATTGCTGTTCTGCCTTGATCGCGAGGCGTTTCAGTTCATTCTCCCAGTTCTTAAGGGAACCTTTGCGCCAGTTGCCGTACGCGCGCTTCACGACGATACGGCCGTTGGCAGAGATTTCCTGTATGACAGATTCCAGCTTGGACAGCTGGGTGTTGTCGGCATCTATGAGCATTGCTATATTTTTAAGATTTTTCATTCGATTTTTTCTCCTTGATAAAAAGCATCATTAATAAAACTATATCATTTTCAGAAAAAATTTTCCAGATTGATTACAAATTATTCTGGATTTTTGCATAGGAGTGTGCTATTATCGAGAGAATGCTGTTGATTCACGTGTAAAATTTTGGGAGGAATAGGAATGATCACGTTTTTGGCATCACTTTTTATTAAGGACAGGCGGAATTATGATTCACCGGCGGTCCGTCAGGCATATGGAGTTTTGAGCGGGGCAGTGGGAATCGGACTGAATATCCTGCTGTTTCTTGGAAAATGGATCGCAGGAACGCTCAGCGGATCGATCGCGATCACGGCGGATGCATTTAACAACCTGTCCGATGCGGGTTCATCGATCATCACATTGATCGGATTCCGGCTTTCCGGCCAGGCACCGGACCCGGAGCATCCGTTTGGACATGGAAGGATGGAGTATATTTCGGGGCTGCTGGTCTCTGTTGCGATCCTGGTTATGGGATTTGAGCTGATCAGGTCATCGTTCGGGAAACTGCGTGATCCGGAACTGATCGAGAGCAGTGCATTGGTCTTGGGAATCCTGCTTGCGTCAATCCTTGTGAAAGTCTATATGTTTTATTACAATCGTTCCCTGAGCAAAAAGCTTGACAGTGCAGCGATGAAAGCGACATCAGTGGACAGTTTGAGCGATACTGTTGCGACGACACTGGTTCTGATCGCAACCGTGATCAGTAAATATACAGGACTGATCCTGGATGGATGGTTTGGTATCCTGGTCGGGATCTTTATCGTTTATACAGGTGGTTCTACACTGAAAGAAACCATAGACCTTCTTATTGGACAGCCGCCGAAGAAGGAATTTATTGATGAGATCCGGGAGATTGTTCTGGGACATTCACTGGTCTATGGGGTGCACGATCTGATCGTCCATGATTATGGTCCGGGACGAAGAATGATCTCGCTCCACGCGGAGGTTGCTGTGGATGGGGATATCCAGGACATCCACGAGCAGATCGACCATATCGAACATGAACTTCAGGAAAAGCTGAACTGTTCCGCAACGATCCACATGGACCCGATCGTGACAGACGATAAGGAAGTTCTGGAAATGAAGGCGAAGGTGGAGGCGATGGTACAGTCTCTGGATGAAGCCTTCAGCATGCACGACTTCCGTATGGTCAAGGGGACGACCAGAACCAACCTGATCTTCGATGTGGAAGTGCCGAGAAAAACTTCCCTGACCGACAATGAGATCATGAACCGTCTGAAAGAACAGGTACATGGCCTGCCGGGAAGTAAATATTTTGCGGTGATACAGATCGATCATGAGTATTATTAAGTACGGAAAGATAAATGTACAAAATCAAGTACAAAGAAAATACCTGCAAAAAGAAATTGACAGATACAAAAAAATTGTTATAATAAACGCATCGAGAGAAAATTTTGTGCACAAGCTGCATGTATAAAGGAAATAGCAGATGACTTCGAAGGCGAAAATACCTGCTGTTTCCTTTTTTATTTGGCTCGGTAAAAAGAGAAAGAGAGGAAAGAATATGGAAACAAAAGAAAAAAACGTGGCAACGCCATATGATCTTGATGGAAAGCCCCCGCTGAAACTGGCGATTCCACTTGGACTGCAGCATGTACTTGCAATGTTTGTCGGCAACCTGACTCCACTTCTGATCATTACAGGAGTGTGCGGCATTGAATCAGGAAGCAGTATTCAGGTGGCACTCCTTCAGAATGCCATGCTGGTTGCAGGAATCGTAACACTGATCCAGGTATACACGATCGGACCGATCGGCGGAAAACTACCAATCGTCATGGGAACGAGTTCCGGTTTCATCGGTGTCTGCAGAAGTGTTGCGATTACAATGGGAAGTGGGGTTGCAGGATATGGAGCAGTCCTGGCGGCATGTTTTATAGGAGGTCTGTTTGAAACAGTACTTGGTGGATTTCTGAAACCACTCCGCAAATTTTTCCCTGCAGTTGTTACCGGTACAGTGGTACTGTCTATTGGACTTTCACTGATCTCTGTTGGTATCGGATCTTTCGGAGGCGGAAGTTCAGCAGCAGATTATGGCTCTCTGGAAAATCTGTTTGTAGGTACTTTTGTTTTGGTCGTGATCATTGCACTGAAACATGGAACAAAAGGATTTACCAGTTTTTCCTCTATTCTGATCGGTATTATTGCCGGATATATCCTGGTATCGATCATGGCAATGATCCTTCCGACAACATTTACCTATGTGGATGAAACGGGTGCCACAGTAGAGGCAACAAAGGCCTGGGTAGTGAACTGGAGCAAGGTGGCAGACGCATCCTGGTTTGCAGTTCCGAAGATTATGCCGGTCAAATGGGTATTTGACGCGAAGGCAATCGTTCCGATCTGTATTATGTTTGTAGTTACAGCAGTAGAAACAGTAGGTGATATTTCCGGTATCACAGAGGGTGGCCTTGGAAGAGAGGCTACGGACAAAGAACTTTCCGGTGGTGTTATGTGTGACGGACTGGGATCTTCTTTCGCAGCTTTGTTAGGTGTCCTTCCGAACACATCTTTCAGCCAGAATGTAGGCCTGGTCGCAATGAACAAAGTCGTAAACCGTTACAGCATTGGAATCGGTGGAATCTTCCTGATCGCATGCGGACTGTTTCCGAAACTTGCAGCACTGATCTCTATCATGCCGCAGAGCGTTCTGGGAGGAGCTGCTGTCATGATGTTTTCCTCCATCGTAGTCAGCGGAATCCAGCTTATTACCAAATGGCCTATATCACCGAGAAATGTAACGATCGTTTCGGTTGCGCTTGGCGTTGGATACGGGCTCGGTTCCAACTCCGCAGTTCTTGCACAGCTTCCGGAGAGCATCAACCTGATCTTCGGCGGCTCCGGTATTGTTCCGGCAGCGTTATTCGCAATCATCCTGAATATCGTTCTTCCGAAGGATGAAAAAACAGAGGTGGAAATGGCAGAGGAGATTCTGGCAGATAAAAAAGCGAAAGAAAAGTAAGTAAAATAAGAGAATGATAACAGGCAGGGACGAGTGGAAAAAACTCATTCCTGCCTGTTGTATATGTAGGAATGATAGTATAAAAGTAGTTCTGATGCCTGCAGGGGCAGTCTTAGAAGCTTCGTGTCTGAAGCGATTTTTCCAGTAATTACAGTACCGTGAAATCAGAATACAGGGTTTACACGTGTCTTTAACGGGAACTGCGCTCTTTTGTTTTTGTATCTGTATGGAGTTGCCAGAGGTGACTATTTTTCTTGAAATTTCATATAAGCGAGGCCGGTAATATCGGCAAACACCCATCCGATCGGGATCGCCATCCAGATGCCGGTTTCTCCGATATATGCAGACAGGATATACGCCAGAGCTACACGTGTTCCGAGAGATATCACAGTCAGGATGACGGACATGCCCGGTTTCTTGACTGCACGATAGTAACCATACAGCAAAAACAGACAGCCGATTCCGCAGTAAAAAGCCCCCTCGATCCGGAGATAACGCACACCGGAAGCAATAACTGCAGTTTCCTTCGCACTGACAAAGATCCGCATCAGCGGTGCGGCAAAAATACATACCACCGCCGAGATCACAATACAGAAAAGAAAACTGATCAGGAATGATTCCCTTGTTCCCTTGCGGATTCGATCTTTTTTGCCTGCACCGTAATTCTGTGCGATAAAGGTAGAATATGCATTGCCGAAATCCTGTACCGGAAGATACGCAAACGTATCAATTTTGACAGCAGCAGCAAAAGCAGCCATAATGACCGGTCCGAAGCTATTTACCAGTCCCTGCACCATCAGGATACCAAAGTTCATGACAGACTGCTGGACGCAGGTCATAGAAGACAGATTTCCAATCTCACCAAGGATCTGGCGGTTGAATTGTAGATCCTCTCTGGAAGGAAGCAGATCACGGCATTTCAGCAGTACATAGAGCGTAATGCCGATGCCTGAAACATACTGTGCGATCACCGTTGCCAGTGCGGCACCACGGATACCCCATGGGAGTACAGCCACGAACAAAAGATCCAGTCCGATATTCAGGACAGCAGAGACCGCAAGAAATACCAGCGGAATCGTGGAATTCCCAAGTGCACGGAGCAGACAGGAAAAGTAATTGTACAGTGAAGTGGCAATGATACCCGCAAATATCACAAGCAGATAAGCTTTCATGCCATCCCATACCTCGTCAGGTACACGCAGGAAATGCAGGATCGGATCAATTCCTATGTACACCAGGACATTCAAAAGCACTGTGACAGCCATGATCAGTGCAAAAGCATGTACGATCGCATTGCGCAGAGAATCCTGATCGTTTTTTCCCTTATAAATAGAAAAAAGAGCCCCCGATCCCATACTGAGTCCCAGAAAGATAGAAGTCAGAAAAGTCATCAGAGTATAAGCAGATCCCACCGCCGCCAGCGCATTGCTTCCAAGCACACGCCCGACGATCAGCGTATCCGCAATATTATAGAACTGCTGCAGAAGATTGCCGGCCATCATAGGTAGCGCAAACAGCAGCAGTGAGCGGGAGATTTTCCCCTCGGTCAAGTCATGATACATTTTTAGTTACCTCATCCTAATAAATTTTTATATATTATAGCATGTTAAAAAACAGACTTCCATAGACGGAAGTTCGATATTAGTAATAAAAAAGTCAGAGAATTCATGCCCGTGTATACAACTTTAAAATATTAACAAAAATAAGAACTAAATAAAATAATATTTGGTTAATCTGTTTTGGCACTCAGTGCTATACTTCTAACCGTAAAAAGTAAACAGAACTTAACAAAACCTCCTTTCACAAAACAAAGTTGAAGGCTGCTAAGCATCAGATTTTTGGAGGAAAAGACAAATGAATACTTTAAAAGCTGAAAAAAGAAGCATGGACGTTAAGGCAAAAAGACTGAGAAGAGAAGGATACGTTACAGGTAATGTATTTGGTCGTGAGATCGAAGGTTCCATTCCAGTAAAAATGCTGAAGACCGAGGTTGACAAACTGTTAAAGACTGACCACAAAGGAAGCCAGGTTATGCTGGATGTAGAAGGTCAGACATACGACGCACTGATCAAAGAGGTTGACTTCAACCCACTGGCAGGCAGAGTAGATGAGATTGATTTCCAGGCACTGGTAAGCAATGAAAAAGTACATTCTGTTGCTGAGATCGTGATCGTAAACCACGATAAAGTAGCAGAGGGTGTTCTCCAGGAGAACATGGAAGAGGTGAACTACAGAGCTTATCCGTCAGCACTGGTTGACAAAGTAGAAGTAGATGTAGCTGGACTCAAAGTTGGCGATACCATCCGTGTCAAGGATCTGAGCCTTGCAAAAGATAAAGACATCGATATCAAAGATGATCCGGAAGCTGTTGTATTGACCGTTGTAACTGTCCACAACGGAGCTGTTCCGGAGACTGTAACACCTGAGGAAGAAACAGAAGAAGCGTAATGGGGACTGCCCAAACGCCCGCCAGTTTGGCAGCTGAAAACCCTGAGGGGGGGGGCGATCTCATAGTTGCGAAGGTCGAATGTCCCCCTCAGACACCCCCTTTTTGGTCACGCTTGGCTCATCAAGACAGAACAGTGTTGACGCCAACTGTGTAGGGCTGTTTCGCTGGCGCGAAAGGCGCGGCAACTTGAGTTGGTAATAGCTGTACTTCCCGCGAGCACGCCGAAGGCGTGGCGTCGACGGGCTAGTAGTATGATAAAATAACAGGATATCTTCTCCATGCGAAAGAGAAGATATCCTGTTATTTTTATGTCACGAAATCTATAGCTTAAGAAAACTAAGACTCAAGGAGCACCAGCGCAAGTCTGAGCTCCATTCATACGAAAGCCTTCCGACCTGAAACACCAGGAGAATTTTTCAAAGGGCACTACACAAGACAAAATTTCCGTCAAACACCCAGCCCAGGGGTTGTCAGGGGACTGGCCAAGTCCCTTGACGGTTTTCTTATATCCCAATATAAACAAAAGCCCCCAGGGCATTTGCCCTGCTAAAAAATGTCAATATAAATTGACGGGATTCTGGGAATTCCCCAGAATTTCCTCTATTCTATCCTGCCTCTCCGCAACCGTATGCCTCCGCGCCCGCGCACACTCCTGCGCCTGACAATCGAATTCATCAGTCCCTCGCCCTGGTGTTCATGGCTGACCGCCATACACCGAAGCGTATTTCCAAAACAGCTTCCTGTTGCGATCAGATTCATTTCATCATCATACATCCCACAGGTATAATCAAGATTCCCATCCCTTCGGATTCCTTCCGACGTAAGTAGTTCGTCTACCAGACGGTTGCCGCGCTTATCTGATGCGGTGATTTGTGTTATAAAATAATCGGACATAAAACTCTCCATTCCGCCGCCTTCCACCGCGGCATAAATACTATATTAATCTTATAACAGCCGCCGAAAGATGTAAAGAAAAAAGCAATTCGTAAATGGAATGAGGATATAGTTGCTGTGAACAGTAACACCGATTACTTATACGGGATGTGTGTTGTTCTGAAAGTTATTGAATTACATAAGGAAGATGTGGTATCTTATATTCAGACAACACCACAGAATCAGAAAAGTAGTGCAGACATATACGCTGGTGTATGTCTGCATTTTGCATTTGTATTGCATATAAAGGAAGTGCTGTGGCACATCCATTGATCAAAGGAGGAAACATCATGGAAATTACAGAAATGCTAGACGAACTAAAAAGCAAAGCCCGCCGCGACGAAAACCTTCGGGCAGAGCTTCTGGAAACACGTAAGGATGCACAGCCGCTCAGCGCATTCTGCCAGAAATGCCGTGAACTGGGCTACGAGATCTATGACATGGACCTCATCACCGCCGGAGAAGAATTTTATGCCACCATGCGCAGAAGCACCAATGGCGGCGGGGAAAATTCTCCGATGCTGGAAGGTGAAGATGATTTTTACGAGTTATTTTTCGCGGGATTGGAGTAAATTATGAACATATGCATCTATGGAGCCTCCAGCGCAGAACTGGAGCAGATCTATTATGAAAAAACAGAAGAACTTGGCAAAATGATGGCAAAGCGGGGGCATGGCCTTGTGTTTGGCGGCGGAGCGACCGGAATGATGGGAGCAGCAGCCAGAGGCGTTGATTCCGAAGACGGTTATATTCTCGGCATTGCTCCACGTTTCTTCGACAAGCCGGGAGTTCTCTATGAGAACTGCAGCGAATTTATTTTTACAGAAACCATGCGCGAGCGCAAGAAACTCCTTGAGGAACGTTCAGACGCAACGATCGTAACACCAGGCGGGATCGGAACTTATGAAGAGTTTTTTGAGATCCTGACACTCAAAAGTCTGCACAGGCTGGACCGTCCGATCGTCCTTTACAATATCAATGGCTATTACGATGGAATGAAGGCACTTCTTCAGCATACCGCAGACGAGAAATTTATGGATGCTTCCAATATGGAACTTTGTGCATTCATGGACGATCCGGAGCAGATCCTGGCATACATAGAAAACTATAAATAACTGCTCCATAGAAAGAAAACCATGTAAATAAAAAAATCACAGGAAGAACATCGTATGAACAAAAGAATTGTTTCCATGATCCGGAAATTGAGCAAAACGGAACAGGAAATAAGCCTCACAGAGCTGGCAGAGGAATTCCAGATCTCCCAGCGGACCGAGAGCGACCGGCGCGTTTTTCTCCTGAGTCTGGTCAATTATAACCCTGATGCCGCCAGAGAAGATGTGGTACAGAAGCAGATTGCCGTCGATGAAGAACGCAATGCCCTTCTTGGCAAGATCCTCTATGAACAGGAGCACGCACACGAATGTTTCCTGAGTGATTCATCTTTCCGCAAGATCCAGTTTTTAACGTATATTCCGTAAAGAAACAGAAAAAAGGATCTATGACCAGAGAAGGAGAAAAAGCTCATGACGAAACAGTATTTATTGGGGATTGATATAGGAACAAGTGCATGTAAAGTTGCGTTATTTGGAAAAGACGGCAAAGTAGAAGCGGCAGTTTCAGAAGGTTATCCGGTGTACTACCCACACCCGGGCTGGGCAGAACAGAATCCGGATGAATGGTGGGAGGCTGTGTGCAAGGCTATCTGGACAGTGATCAGTTCCAGCGGTGTTTCACCGGATGATATCGCAGGAATCGGCATTGACGGACAGAGCTGGTCTGCTATTGCAATCGATGAAGAAGTTAAGAAATACGTCATGCAGAAGATCATGGTCGCAGGAAGCAACGGAAAAGCGAAGTGATAGTGTAAAATTATTATACTGTTTACGGGTAATATCCCGCGAGGTGTTTTGCCATATATATGGCAAAATCCCGAGACATACGGGGAAAAATGCTATCACCGAAGGTGATTTGGAATGCATTTTGACCAAGTTGCTGTGAATAAAGTGAACAGCAACACAATCATCACTCTCATTGGTTTACAAAAGCAGCGGTTTGGTATAAACTGGTTGCATTGAAACTTTACCGAAGAGAGGGATTTTATTATGAAAAATCCATTACATTACCAGTTATCTGAATACGATTGCGGGCCGACATCCATGATGAATGCGATCGCCTATTTATTTGAACGGGAGGAAATCCCGCCGGAGGCGATCCGAAATACCATGCTCTACTGCCTGGACTGCCACAGCAAGGAAGGTATCCCGGGGAAAAGGGGAACATCCAGAGCCGCGATGATGTTCCTGAGCAACTGGCTAAATGAGTACGGAGAGCTTGGAATCATGTCCGTGAGCAGTGAATACCTGTCTGGACGAAGCGTGTACATAAGTGAGGAGAGCCGCATCAATCATGCACTGAACCACGGCGGCGTGGCAGTTGTCCGTCTGTATCTGGACGAAGAGCACTATGTCCTGATGACCGGAGTGGAGAATGGAAATATCCTTCTTTTTGATCCGTATTACTGGGATGAATCCTATGAGCAGAAAGACATCCTGATCGACAAAGATCATCCAAGAGCTTACAACCGTATTGTTCCATTCAAATACTTTAACCAGGAAAATAAAGAAATCTATTCCCTCGGTCCATTGGAAGAGCGGGAAGCAGTCCTCATCTATAACGAAAAGACCAGAACCGTACCGGAGGAAGTCATCGAGTACTTTATCTGATCGCAATATAAAAAGGATTTCAATTCCATGAAGATGCCAAGAGCATCAAAGCATGGAACTAAAATCCACAAAATAGTAGATAAAGTTTAAGTTAATTGTTAACAGGCATCGAGACAGATGAGAAATCTGTTCCTCGATGCCTGTTGCATATGCTATATTAAATGACTGGCATCGATTATACGTTAACCTCGATTTCCCGATGCACAATACAGCCATTTAATTGGATTATCAGCATCGATTCATACAAATAATGCTTTTTCGATGCCGAAATTTGCATTTTTACCGTGTCGCAACAGTCATCTGACGTACATTCGGGATGGAGATCAGGATCGGATAGAGGATGCAGGAAATAACAAGTCCGCCGATACCCTGGATGATGTTTGCCGGGATGCTGGCAGCAGCACCTGCACCGTAGATGAAGTATTCACATACGAAATATCCACCTGCAACAAGGATGATGTCTGTAACACCGCCGAGAACGACTGCAACGTAACGGCTCTTCTGAGTTTTGCCGATTTTCTGATACAGATGTCCGGCAACCAGTGCAACCAGTCCTTTGATCACGAAAGTGATCGGTACATAAACGAAATATCCGCCGATCAGGTCAGAAAGTGTAGAACCAATGCCGCCTGCAAAAAATCCCCATACAGGTCCAAGGATCACACCGGAAAGGATGACGATGGCATCACCCGGATGGATGTATCCGCCTGTTCCCGGAGTTGGGATACGGATGGACATGGTTGCCACACAGGAAAGTGCTGCAAATAAAGCAGCGAGGATTAATTTTTTCAGGTTGTTATTCATAGTAAAAGTGCCTCTTTTCTTTCAGTTCTTTACAGAACATTTTGTAAAACAGAATCTCTAATTTCATATTGTTTCTATCAATATCCGTGTTTCAGATGCTCTTTATTTCATGCTGTCGCAGAAAATTTCCTCCATGCTTGCTTTAAGCGGAACACCGAGTTTGGCAAGAGTTCCGTCCAATGCGGCAAAAACCTCACGGACATTGTAAAAATCAGCATTATTTCCCATATGTCCAATGCGGATGACTTTGCCTGCAAGTACATCAAAAGAACCTGCAAGCATGATATTGTAATCTTTTTTGATACCATCGAGAATGGCGGCTGCAGTAGTTCCTTCCGGTACTTCAAATACAGTCACTGTACTGGAAAATCCACTCTTAAGATAAAGGGAAAGTCCAGCTTCGGTGATCGCCTTGCGGGAAGCCTCAGCGATCTTTTCGTGTCGTGCGAGGATATCCGGGTCAGCGGCGATATTGTCGATCGCTGCGCGAAGTCCGTAGATATCACTGATCGGCATGGTGTACGGGAACCACTTTTCTTCATAATAATGTGCAAAAGTGGTCAGGTTTGCATAGAAAGACGCAATCGGTGTCTTGCGCTCTGTCATGGCTTTCTTTGCATCGTCACTGATGACTACGAAAGTAAGTCCTGGAGGTGCGGAGACGACCTTCTGGGAACCGCCGCACATGATGTCAATCTGCCAGTCGGAGATGCGCATCGGCTCACCGAAGGATGCAGATACGGAATCGACAACAGTCATGATGCCATATTTCTTGAGAAGCGGACAGATTGCGGAAACATCATTCAGCATACCACTTGGTGTGTCGCCGTGGACAACGGTTGCATATTTGTAATCGTGATGTTCTTTGAGGAAAGCTTCAAGTTCCTGCACATCGAGAGTTTCGCGGTAATCTCTGGAATAGAGTTCCGGACATCCGCCGTACATGGAAACGAAATCAGCAAATCCCCTGCCATAGATACCGTTATCCAGTACGAGGACACGGTCACCAGGTTCCGTCATGGAAGCACAGGCAGCCTCCAGACCGAGGATTCCCTCTCCGCCGAGGATAAGAGTTTCGTTGTCGGTGTGGAGAAGGCGGCTGATCTCTTCACAGGTTTCTTTGTAAAATTCTACAAAGCTCTCATCGAGATCAGGGTTTGTACATTCTCTGCTGCGGGCGAGACGCACGTTTTCGGCAACCTGCGTCGGACCCGGTGTCATAATTTTATACATAAGATCAAGTCCTTTTTCTTTTTATTATTTTTTTAAACCTGTTCTTTTAGCGGCAACATTCAGTGGTGCAATCACGATAAGTGTGATGACTGCTGCAACACCGATCTGTACCAGGTTTCCAGGAATAGAAGTAACAGGTGAGAACGGGTTTCCGTAAATAACAACTTCTGCGATGTAGTATCCAACAACTTTGATCACACAGGCTGCTGCGATTGCAATCACATACCATTTGAAGTTCTGGTGTTTTTCGTCTTCAGTAAGTTTTCCTACAGTGAATCCCATCAGAGCAACGATTACGAAAGTAAATGGGGCCCATAAAGTCCATCCGGAAAGCAGGTCAAACAGTCCCATTCCAACACCGCCAGCGATCGCACCGGTCTTCTTGCCAAAGATGATCGCGCCGATGAACAGCGGAACGTTGCCGAGATGGATGAGTCCTCCGTTTGCTGCGATCGGAAGACGAACGTTGATGAATGCTGTAAAGATGTAAGTAAGTGCTACAAAGATTGCTGTTACAGTAAGAAACTGAACGGAAGAAGTAAACTCCCTGTCGTTTGCTGCTGTCTGTACATTTGTGTTTGCCATGATAATTGTTCCTTTCCCGGAAGGTAAGAGTACTTGAAGTGTTACTGTATAGTTTTTCTCAGTAACGGAAACTTACTTAACCTTCCTTTTTCCTATGTTTTTTAATTGGGTATACTTTACAACAGAACTGTACATGAATAAAGAGGCAATTTAAAGAAAAAATAAGGGGACAGTTTGTGGACCTGCTCTATACTTGCTCTTCTACGGGGCACTTTTGACCTGAAAATTTGGTGGCATAATTTGACGTTGATTATTTTGAGGTCATTGGGGGACACTGCTGGTCAGTAGATTTATAGTTGTGATGAGCAGGACGACATGGTATGATAATCTAAAATCAGAAATATGAAATAATGTATAAATAAGAATAGACATACGGGAGGAAAAACGTGAAAAAAATACTGTCCCCGATGGAAAAAATGCGATTCCCGGAAAGTGAGGAACTTCCGGAGGGAGTGAAAGAAATAGAAGTAAAGGACACCTTCGGATACTGCACAGAACTTTATCCGGATGTAGAATATGCAGAGCACAGCGGAAAGAAACTTCACCTTCAGATCATGACACCGCTGGTCTACGGACAGGATCTGAAGTGGCCGCTGATCGTATATGTGCAGGGATCTTCCTGGCATAAGCAGAAATTGTTTCAGAGCCTTCCGACACTGGTGCGGATGTGTGAAAGAGGATATGCCGTGGCGATCGTGGAGCACAGAGAAAGTGAGCTTGCACCGTTTCCGGCTCAGGTAATAGACACCAAAGCAGCCATTCGTTTCCTGCGGATGAATGGAGCTCATTATGGGATTGATGCGAGTAAGGTGGCACTCTGGGGTGATTCCAGCGGAGCGCATACTGCCCTGATGGCAGGAATTACCGGAGATGCAGAATATCTTCCGGAAAAATATCCGCAGACAACAACCGAAGTAGATTGTATCATAGACTGGTTCGGACCGACCGATCTTGTGGCAGCGTCACAGTATCCGTCTGCGATCGATCATGATTCCGCAGACAGTCCGTCAGGAGTATTGATCGGTGGAAAAGCACTTCACGATCATCCAGAGGATGCTTACCCGGCAAATCCCGTGGTACATCTGCGCCGCAATCGTAAGACACCGCCAATCCTTATTATGCATGGCGGCAGCGACCCGCTGGTTCCGTTTAATCAGTCCTGCATTTTATATGAGGCATTGAAACGAATGGATAAGGAAGTGGAATTTGTCAAATTTAAGAATGCCGGACATGGATGGGGCGGCTTTATGAGTGAGACAGCACTTGATATAGTAGAAAAGTTTATAACTGTAGACAGGTAATATTCCCTGAGGTGTTTGTCATGAAGATGACAAAATCCCGGGACATACGGGGCAAAACGCTGCCATCGAAGGTGAGTTGGAATGCATTTTGTCCAAGTTGCTGTGAACGGAGTGAACAGTAACAAAATTTATAAAAGAAAAAATGTAATCTTCAATAAAAATACAAAGACAGGGAGAACGATATGGGACAGGAAACACAGACACCACACAAACGAAGAGTACGATACAAAGGAAAATATCCACGCAAATTCGAGGAGAAGTATAAAGAACTGAATCCAGAGAAATACAAAGACACGATCGAGCATGTCATCAGCAAAGGAAACACACCTGCGGGAATGCACATTTCGATCATGGTAAACGAAATCCTTGATTTCCTCAAGATCCAGCCAGGTGAGACCGGATTTGATGCGACACTTGGATATGGCGGTCATACAAAAGCAATGATGGAGTGCCTGCATGGAGAAGGACATATGTACGCGACGGACGTAGATCCGGAAGAATCAGCAAAAACCCGCAAACGTCTTGCTGACCAGGGCTTCGGTGAGGATATCCTGACAGTGAAGCTTCAGAATTTCTGCACGATTGATGAGATTGCAAAGGAAGCAGGAGGGTTTGACTTCATTCTTGCTGACCTTGGTGTATCTTCCATGCAGATCGACAACCCGAAGCGCGGCTTTTCCTTCCGTGCAGACGGACCGTTGGATCTTCGACTGAATCAGGAAAAAGGAATCAGCGCAGCCGAGCGGCTGGACAAGATCAGCCGTGACGAGCTTGCTGGAATGCTGTATGAGAATTCCGACGAGCCGTACTGCGAAGAAATCGCAAAAGCCATCACCGATGAGATCCGCAAGGGAAAACGTGTGGATACTACGACGAAATTACGCGAGATCATAGAGAAGACTTTGGATTTCCTTCCGGAAAAAGAAAAGAAAGATACCATCCGGAAGACCTGCCAGCGAGTTTTTCAGGCATTGCGGATCGATGTGAATCGTGAATTTGAAGTTCTCTACGAATTCATGGAAAAACTTCCAGATGCCCTCAAACCAGGCGGACGCGTGGCAATCCTGACTTTCCACTCCGGCGAGGACAAACTGGTCAAGAAAGCCCTCAAAGCCGGATACAAAGCAGGAATCTATTCCGACTACGCCAAAGATGTCATCCGTCCATCCGCCCAGGAATGCGCCCAGAATGGCCGCGCCCGCTCCACAAAGATGCGCTGGGCAATAAAAGCAGAATAAAGAAGACAGAGGAATGGTCTGCCAGATAGAAAGTTGTGATCAGACTATCCCCAAAATGATTTCAAAATGACCTTCTAAGAAATAAGTACAGGTGAAGTCATCTCAAAATAGGACTCAAAATGACCTGTGAGATAGTAAGTTTGAATTTGGTCATCTGCAATTCAGTTAATTAGATGACTTAATATATAGTAATTGAAATTTGAGCCATAAAATTAGCTTGAAAAGGATGGTCTAATTGAAAGTTAGAGAGAAAAGAGTCATCTGAGATACGAAAAAAGGATGGTTTGATTTATACTTTCGTGGGAATAGGCCATTTGTATGGGAAATGTATACGGGAAAAATGAAGATTCTGTGAAATGCTTTTCAAAAGCATTGACAGCGAAGTGAATAATTATTACAATAAACATATCATAAAAGTATGTTAAATAAGACTGTTACAGTAGAACTAAGATCTATTGTGACAGTCTTTTGTTTGTTAGGGCAAAGCCCGATTTTGCATTGTGGAGTTTTTCGTGATCCGAAAAACGAAACTTTGAAAAACAAATAAACCACTTGCTGTGCTGGTGGTTGAAGTTGCTTCAGCTTACAGTATTATAATAATGATAGGTTCGCCAACCGCATTATTTAACAGAGGAGGTATCCATATGAATAGTAATAGTTTATCACATACAAAATGGAATTGTAAGTATCATATTGTTTTTGCACCAAAATTAAGAGAAGTTTATTCAAATTGAGGCGTTATTGCAAATAAAGATGACAGTAATGCAGCAGCAGAAAGGAAACAAATTATGAAACACGAGAAACTATACATCAATGGCATGACCTGTATTAACTGTCAAACCAGAATAGCATCAGCATTAAATAGTCGAAGTGGAATCACAGAAGTTTCTGTCAGTTATGAAACCGGTACGGCAGAATTTTCCTATGACCCGGAGATGGTCTCACTGGATCAGATCATAACAATGATAGGTGACTTAGGCTACGAGGCATCGGCACAGAATACTTCCAAAAAGAAAGTCATCCTGAAGGCTGTGCGGGAAATCATGATCATTGTGGTGCTGTTTTTCCTGCTGCAGAGATGCGGGATTCTGAACCGGCTTGTGCCGAATTCTCTGGCGGATAGCGAGATGGGGTATGGGATGTTGTTTGTGATCGGACTGATCACTTCCGTTCATTGTATTGCTATGTGCGGCGGAATCAACTTGTCGCAGACACTACAGAAAGATACGTCGACAGAAATCTCAAAGGTCATGTTCCGTAATACTCTGGAATATAACATCGGACGTGTGGTTTCCTATACAGTGATCGGCGGCGTGCTTGGAGCAGTCGGAGCTTTGGCAGGAATCGGCAGTAGTTTACAGACATCTACACTTTTTCAGGGAATACTTAAATTATTCGCAGGGATTATCATGGTAGTCATGGGTGTAAATATGCTTGGGATTTTTCCGGGACTTAGAAGGTTGGCGGTACACATTCCGAACTTCAATAAAAAAACAAAACAAAAATCAGGCAAAAAACCCAGAACTCCATTTTTCATCGGGCTCTGTAATGGTCTCATGCCGTGCGGGCCGCTGCAGTCCATGCAGGTTGTTGCCCTGGTATCTGGAAATCCGCTGGCGGGAGCTTTGTCCATGCTCTGTTTCAGCCTGGGAACTGTTCCACTGATGCTTGGATTCGGTTCCGCAGTATCCATGCTTGGAAAACGATTCACAAGGCAGGTTCTGAAAGCCGGCGCAATTCTGGTAGTGGTCATGGGCCTCTCTATGATGGTGCAGGGCGGTACATTATCAGGTCTGAACAGTAAAGTTACAGGCACACTTATGGCAGAAAATACAGACGTTGATAAGAAAAATACAGATGAGACACAGTACATCACCAGTACCTTACAGTCTGGCAGGAGCTATCCGGACATTACGGTCAAGGCAGGCGAGCCTGTAAAGTGGACTGTCGAGGCCCCGGATGGAAGTGTCAACGGATGCAATTATAAAATCATCCAGCAGGATCTGGGAATAGAATATGCTTTTGATGAGGGCGAAAATGTAATCGAATTCACACCAGAAAAAGCAGGTACTTACACTTACACTTGCTGGATGGGGATGATCACAGGAAAGATTTATGTAGAAAGTTGAGGAAGAAACAATGAAAAGATTTATGATAACAGCAGCAATGGCAGCCATGTTAATGACAACAGCGACAGCGTATGGAAAGGTAGAAAATGTAATGGCAGCAGCTTCCAGCACAACAAAGACAACAGAGAAAAAAGCATCAAAAGCAACCGACGATAAAGAAGATAAAAAAGAAACAACCAAAATAGAAAAAGGCGACAGTCTGACCATTAAAACAGATGACTTATCTGAAGATGCAGCATTTTATCCAATCGAAGTGGACGGAACAGAGATGGAAGTGATCGCGGTAAAAGATGCAGAAGAAATCGTTCGTACTGCATTCAATACCTGCCAGATTTGTTATGATTCGGGCAATGGCTACTACAAGCAGGAAGGAGACAAACTGGTCTGCCAGAACTGCGGTAATTCTTTTGCGATGGATCAGGTCGGAGAAACAGCAGGAGGATGCAATCCATATCCGATCCTGGATGATGATAAAACAGCAACAGAGGATGAAATACAGATTTCCTATGAGTTCCTGAAAGAATCCTCGGATATTTTTGCAAACTGGAAAAGAAAATAGATACTACTTGCTAACTGGCGGTTACTGTTCAAGGGCATGACGGGGGAAAGCAGCATATCTGCACAGGCAGTCCTGCGTTCAGGCACAGTTTTTAAAGCAAACTCCCTGCTGGGCTTACTTACCATCCCCTTGGAGATATTCAGTTTCCCGCCTGTCAGGTCTGACAGGAACCTCCTGCTCTTGTCAATGGAAACACAGCAGTCATTGTTCAAAAGGAACAGGAATGCCCGGATACTCCCATCATAATTCACTTCATCTACAACTCCGGCTGGAAATGCAGCGTGCACCCGTTCGCCTGTCTTCGTGTTATAGTAAACATCTGCATGATATTCCCTTATATTTAGGTACACCTGGAATCCTGCCATCTGTTTTATGATTGTTCTTCCGGTCTTTTTGAAATCACTGTCTTCCAGGACTTTTTCAGGTGCAGGAAGAAGGATGACCGGCTGTGTGGGTTCCTGTTTTTTTCTGCGGTGGCCGGGATGCCCCGGCTGACCGCCCGGTTTCCGTCCTGTTTT